>NZ_JBFAXI010000018.1:9064-83233 GCF_040680735.1 Streptomyces sp. NPDC051987
GGTCGATGAGCGCCAGTGCAGGGCCCGGCTGGGGGTCCGGGGGTTACCCCCCGGGAAAGCACAGTCTCAACACCACGCAGGAGGCCGGTCGATGAGCGCCAGTGCAGGGCCCGGCTGGGGGTCCGGGGGTTACCCCCCGGGAAAGCACAGTCTCAACACCACGCAGGAGGCCGGTCGATGAACGCCCGCACCAACAAGCCGCACGAGATCGTCGAGCGCGCTCTCGCACTGTCCCGGGCCGACGGCTGCGTGGTCATCGCCGACGAGCACTCCACGGCCAACCTGCGCTGGGCCGGCAACGCGCTCACCACCAACGGCGTCACCCGCGGCCGTTCGCTCACCGTCGTCGCCACGGTGGACGGCAAGGAGGGCACGGCCTCGGGCGTCGTGTCCCGGTCGGCCGTGACCGCCGACGACCTGGAGCCGCTGGTGCGGGCCGCCGAGGCCGCCGCGCGGGGCGCCGGGCCCGCCGAGGACGCCCAGCCGCTGGTGACCGGCGTGCCGGAGTCGCCGGACTTCACGGACGCGCCCGCCGAGACCTCCTCCGCCGTGTTCGCCGACTTCGCCCCGGCGCTCGGCGAGGCCTTCGCACGCGCGCGTGCCGGTGGCCGCGAGCTGTACGGCTTCGCCAACCACGAGCTCGTGTCGACGTACATGGGCACCTCGACCGGGCTGCGCCTCAGGCACGACCAGCCCACCGGCACGCTGGAGCTGAACGCCAAGTCCCCGGACCGTACGCGTTCCGCCTGGGCCGGACGCTCCACGCGGGACTTCAAGGACGTCGACCCGGGCGCGCTCGACGCCGAGCTCGCCGTGCGGCTCGGCTGGGCCGAGCGGCGCGTGGACCTCCCGGCCGGCCGGTACGAGACGCTGCTGCCGCCGACCGCCGTCGCCGACCTGCTGATCTACCAGCTGTGGTCGGCGTCCGGACGGGACGCGACCGAGGGTCGGACGGTGTTCTCCAAGCCGGGCGGCGGCACGCGTGTCGGCGAGAAGCTGACCGACCTGCCGCTGACGCTGCGCAGCGACCCGAACGAGCCGGGTCTGGAGTCCGCGCCCTTCGTCGTCGCGCACTCCTCCGGCGGCGACCAGTCCGTCTTCGACAACGGGCTGCCGGTCGGCGCCACCGAGTGGGTGTCGGGGGGCGCGCTGAAACACCTGACGACCACCCGGCACACGGCCGGTCTGACCGGGCTGCCGGTCGCCCCGGCGGGCGGCAACCTGATCCTGGACGGCGGCCTGGACCGCTCGCTGGAGGAGATGGTCGCCGCCACCGAGCGCGGGCTGCTGCTGACCTGCCTCTGGTACATCCGCGAGGTCGACCCGGCGACGCTGCTGCTCACGGGCCTGACCCGGGACGGCGTCTACCTGGTGGAGAACGGCCAGGTCACCGGGCAGGTGAACAACTTCCGGTTCAACGAGTCGCCGGTGGACCTGCTGGGGCGGGCGACCGAGGCCGGGCGCACGGGAAAGACGCTGCCGCGGGAGTGGAGCGACTGGTTCACCAGGGCTGCGATGCCCGCGCTGCGGGTGCCCGACTTCAATATGAGCTCTGTCAGCCAGGGCGTATAACCTCGTACCTGATTACGAGACCACTCAAGGAGATGCGAGAACCGTGACGGACATCGTCGACGAGCTGAAGTGGCGGGGGCTGTTCGCCCTGTCCACTGACGAGGACGCTTTGCGCAAGGCGCTCGCGGACGGTCCCGTCACGTTCTATTGCGGTTTCGACCCGACCGCGCCGTCCCTGCACGTCGGGCACCTGGTGCAGGTGCTCACCGTGCGCCGGCTCCAGCAGGCCGGTCACCGGCCGCTGGCGCTGGTGGGCGGGGCGACGGGCCTGATCGGCGACCCGCGCCCGACGGCCGAGCGCACGCTCAACGACCCCGAGACGGTCGCCGGCTGGGTCGGCAGGCTGCGCGCCCAGATCGAGCCGTTCCTGTCCTTCGAGGGCGAGAACGCTGCCGTCATGGTCAACAACCTCGACTGGACCGAGGGCCTGTCCGCGATCGAGTTCCTGCGGGACATCGGCAAGCACTTCCGCGTCAACAAGATGCTGACCAAGGACTCCGTGGCCCGCCGCCTGGAGTCCGACCAGGGCATCAGCTACACGGAGTTCAGCTACCAGATCCTCCAGGGCATGGACTTCCTCCAGCTCTTCCGGCGGTACGGCTGCACGCTCCAGCAGGGCGGCAGCGACCAGTGGGGCAACCTCACCGCGGGGCTGGACCTGATCCACCGCCTGGAGCCGCACGCCAGTGTGCACGCGCTGGCGACGCCGCTGATGACCAAGGCGGACGGCACCAAGTTCGGCAAGACCGAGGGCGGCGCCGTCTGGCTCGACCCCGAGATGACGACGCCGTACGCGTTCTACCAGTTCTGGCTGAACGTGGACGACCGGGACATCTCGGCGTACATGCGGATCCTCTCCTTCAAGTCCCGTACGGAGCTTGAGGAGCTGGAGAAGCAGACCGAGGAGCGTCCGCAGGCGCGGGCCGCGCAGCGGGCGCTGGCCGAGGAGCTGACGACGCTGGTGCACGGGGCCGACCAGACGGCCGCGGTGATCGCCGCGTCCAGGGCGCTGTTCGGCCAGGGCGAGCTCGCGGAGCTGGACGACCGGACGCTGACCGCGGCGCTGTCCGAAGTGCCGCATGTCCGGGTGGCCGAGCTGGGTCCGGTGGTGGACCTGTTCGCCGAGGTCGGGCTGGTGGCCTCCAAGTCGGCCGCTCGGCGCACCGTGAAGGAGGGCGGGGCCTACGTGAACAACGTGAAGGTGACCGCCGAGGACGCCGTGCCGGATCGTGCGGAGCTGCTGCACGGGCGGTGGCTGGTGCTGCGGCGGGGGAAGAAGAACCTGGCGGCTGTGGAGGTCGTCGGTTCTTGAGCGCCGTCGGTTGAGCGCCGTCGGGTTCTTGAGCGCCGTGGGGTGCGGGGTGCGTTGTCGGCCGCCGGTTCGATGTGGCTGGTCGCGCAGTTCCCCGCGCCCCTGACGGGGCGCTGCGGTCCGGGCGCCTCAGATGTGTTGTTTCCGTTTTCCCAGGGTGGCCATGTACGCCATGTCACCCAGGGCCACGATGATGATCGCGGCCACCAGCTGGAAGAGGTGGCGGGTCCAGTCGATGCCGGGTGTCGCCGCCACGCCGACCGCGCGGGCGAGCGCGTTGCCGGCGATGGCGCCCAGCATGCCGAAGATCGTCGTCAGCCAGAGCGGGCTGTGCTGCTTGCCCGGGATGATCGCCTTCGCGATCAGGCCCAGCACGAAACCCACGATGATCGCCCACAACCAGCCCATGACTGCCTCCTCGTACGGCTCGACGTGAGCATTACGCCAAGTCTCGGCCCGTACGCCGTACGGCGCATGTCGGTGCGGCCGTACGTGCTACTGCGCAGGGCGTTCACGCAGGCGGGCGGGCGACCCGGTCTCGAAGGCGGCGCAGGCGCGGCGTACCGTGGGAGGTGTCCTGGCCCGGTGCTGCGAGCGGGTGCGGACCGGGAAAGGGACGGGGAGAGTCCGATGCGGGCGGATGGTGGAATGTGATGCGGAAGCAGCGCGGCGACGGCAGCGTCCAGGTGTTCCGGATCACCGGGGCCCGTGCCGGCCTGGCGGAGGACGTACGCGGGCGGCAGCGGCGGTACGTCATCTCCATGGGCATCCGGACCATGTCGGTGATCCTCGCGGTGACGTTGTGGAACGTCGAGCGGTATGTCGCCGTGGTGGCGCTGGTGCTCGGGGCACTGCTCCCCTACGTCGCCGTGGTGATCGCCAACGCCGGACGGGAACGGCCGCCGTCGCTCCCGTCGACCTTCGGGGTCGCACCGACCAGGTTGATGATCACACCGCCGCGTGCGGGGACACCGCGGGCGGAATCCGCCCCGGAGGACGCGGTGCCGGACCCGGTGCGCGGGGAGCGGCCGGAGCCGGTCTGAGCGTCCGGGACCCGGGTCCGGACGGGCGGCGCCCGCGCGCGAAGCTCAAGAAAAGCTCAGATCGATCGCGCTGTTCCAGTGCCGGGCCAAGGGTGACCCATGACATACTGCGTACGCGCTCCGCATCCCCCGTCGGAGCGACGGACCGACGCCGGGCAGCTCCCCCCGTGGCTGCTCGGCGTCGCCATGTCAGGCGGGCGAGCCACCTCTGCACATCCACCGCCCGCGACCGCGCGGCACCACCGACCGTCTCGGCTAAGGTCGGTGACGTGATGCCGACCGTCCCTGACTCCGAGCCCGGCTCCCCCGTCTGTTCCGCGAAGGGCTGTCGCGCCGACGCGGTGTGGGTGCTGGCGTGGAACAACCCGAAGATCCATACGCCGGAGCGGCGCAAGACCTGGCTCGCCTGTGACGAGCACCGGGAGCATCTCTCGCAGTTCCTGGGAGTGCGGGGATTCCTCAAGGACGTCGTGCTGCTGCGGGAGTGGGAGTCGGCCGGGTCGCCTGAACAGGCCGGATAGCGGGCAGAACCGACATGGCCCGGCAGGGCCGGCATGACCGACGTGGCCGGGCTAGCCTCCGATCGCGGACATCGGTCGGTCGGGCTGCACGAACGTGGGATCGTCCAGTCCCGCTCCCGCCTTCTTCCCCCACATCGCCAGCCGCCAGATGCGGGCGATCTCCTCGTCCGCCGCGCCCGCGCGGAGGGCACCGCGCAGATCCGTCTCCTCCCGGGCGAACAGGCAGGTCCGTATCTGGCCGTCGGCCGTGAGGCGGGTGCGGTCGCAGGCCGCGCAGAACGGGCGGGTGACCGAGGCGATGACGCCGACCCGGTGCGGACCGCCGTCGACCAGCCAGCGCTCGGCCGGGGCCGATCCGCGGTCGTCCGTGTCCTCGGGGGCGAGGTCGAAGCGGGTGCGGAGCGAGGCGAGGATGTCCCCGGCCGTCACCATGCTGTCGCGCTTCCAGCCGTGCTGGGCGTCGAGGGGCATCTGCTCGATGAAGCGCAGCTCGTAGTCGTGGGCCATCGCCCAGGCGAGCAGGTCGGGTGCCTCGTCCTCGTTCAGACCGGGCATCAGGACGGTGTTGACCTTGACCGGGGTGAGGCCGGCGTCGCGCGCGGCCCGGAGGCCGTCGAGGACGTCCTGGTGGCGGTCGCGGCGGGTGAGGGTCTTGAAGACGTCGGGGCGGAGGGTGTCCAGGGAGACGTTGACCCGGTCCAGGCCGACCGCCTTGAGGGCCGTCGCGGTGCGGCGCAGGCCGATGCCGTTGGTCGTCAGGGACATCCGGGGGCGTGGGGCCAGGGCGGCCACCCGCTCCACGATGCCGACCAGGCCGGGGCGGAGCAGCGGCTCACCGCCGGTGAAGCGGACCTCCTCGACGCCCAGCACGCGGACGGCGATGTCGATGAGCCGGACGATCTCGTCGTCCGTGAGCAGGTCGGGCTTGGCCAGCCACTGCAGCCCTTCCTCGGGCATGCAGTACGTGCAGCGCAGATTGCACCGGTCGGTCAGCGAGACCCGCAGGTCGGTGGCCACCCGGCCGTAGGTGTCGATGAGCACGCGGCCCCCTCCCTCGGTCCGGACCAGATATTCACCGTCACCTGTGAGCCTACGTGACACCACTGACATCGTGAGAGGCCCGATGCCACGAGATACGGCGCGGCCGCGCCGTGGGATCCTCCGATCCCGTCGGCGCGGCCCGTCGTACGGAGTTCAGTGCGCGCCGGTGCCGGTCAGGGACCGCACCTCCAGCTCGGCGTACTTCGCGGCGTCCGGGACCTCCTTCGACAGCAGAGTGCCCACGACGCCGAGGAGGAAGCCGACCGGGATCGAGATGATGCCGGGATTCTCCAGCGGGAACCAGTGGAAGTCGACGCCAGGGAACATCGACGTCTCCTTGCCGGACACCACGGGCGAGAACAGCACCAGGCCGACCGCGGTGACCAGGCCGCCGTAGATCGACCAGAGGGCTCCGGCGGTGGTGAACCGCTTCCAGAAGAGGCTGTAGAGGATGGTCGGCAGGTTGGCGGAGGCGGCGACCGCGAAGGCGAGGGCGACCAGTCCGGCGACGTTCAGGTCGCGGGCGAGGGCGCCGAGGAGGATGGAGACGGCGCCGATGCCGACCGTGGCGTACCGGGCCGCGTTGATCTCCTGCTTCTCGGTGGCCTGGCCTTTCTTGAGCACGTTGGCGTAGATGTCGTGCGCGAAGGACGACGAGGACGCCAGGGTGAGGCCCGCGACCACCGCGAGGATCGTCGCGAAGGCCACCGCCGAGATCGTGGCCAGCAGGACCGCGCCCCAGTTGGAGTCGACGCCGCCCAGGTGGAGGGCGAGCAGGGGGGCCGCGGTGTTGCCGGACTTGTTGGACGCGATGATCTCGTCCGGTTTGATCAGCGCGGCCGCCCCGAAGCCGAGGGCGAGGGTCATCAGGTAGAAGGCGCCGATCAGACCGATCGCCCAGAGGACCGACTTCCGGGCCGCCCTGGCGGTGGGCACGGTGTAGAAGCGGATCAGGATGTGCGGCAGTCCGGCGGTGCCGAGGACCAGGGCGATGCCGAGGGAGAGGAAGTCCAGCTTGCTGGTGCCGGTGGCCCCGTACTTCAGGCCGGGCTCCAGGAAGGCGGAGCCCTTGCCGCTGTTGTCGGCGGCCTTGCCCAGCAGGTCGGAGACGTTGAAGTGGAACTTGGCCAGCACCATGAGGGTGAGCAGCAGGGCGCCCGCGATGAGCAGCACGGCCTTGACCATCTGGACCCAGGTGGTGCCCTTCATGCCGCCGATGGTGACGTAGACGATCATCAGGACGCCGACCAGGGCGACGATGCCGATCTTGCCGCCGTCGCTGGTGATGCCGAGGAGGAGGGAGACGAGGACGCCCGCTCCCGCCATCTGGGCCAGCAGGTAGAAGATCGAGACCACGATGGTGGAGACGCCGGCGGCGGTGCGGACCGGGCGCTGGCGCATGCGGTAGGCCAGCACGTCGCCCATGGTGTAGCGGCCGGAGTTGCGCAGCGGTTCGGCGACCAGGAGCAGGGCGACGAGCCAGGCGACCAGGAAGCCGATGGAGTACAGGAAGCCGTCGTAGCCGAACAGGGCGATGGCGCCGGCGATGCCGAGGAAGGACGCGGCGGACATGTAGTCGCCGGAGACGGCGAGGCCGTTCTGGAATCCGGTGAACTGGCGGCCGCCCGCGTAGAAGTCGGCGGCGTCCTTGGTCTGGCGGCCCGCCCAGACGGTGATGACGAGGGTGGCGGCGACGAACACCGCGAACAGGGTGATGATCAGGGTCCGGTGCTCACTGGCCTCGCCGGCCGCCAGCGTGATCGCGGGGGTCATGCGCCGCCCTCCATCCGGGACTTGATGGCCTCGGCCTTGGGGTCGAGCTTGGCGGCCGCGTGCCGGGCGTACCACCAGGCGATGAGGAACGTGGTGAGGAACTGGGCGAGGCCGAGGACCAGGGCCACGTTGACGTTGCCGACGACCTTGGTGCCCATGAAGTCGTCCGCGTAGTTGGAGAGCAGGACGTACAGCAGGTACCAGGCGATGAAGGCGAAGGTCAGCGGGAAGGCGAAGGAGCGGTGGGAGCGCCGCAGTTCGGCGAACTCCGGACTCTGCTGCACCTCGGCGAACTCCTCGCCGGAGGGGTGCCGGGTCTGCGTGTTCGAGGGCGGTGGTGTCTCGGTGGCCACGGGGTCTCCTCGCGATACGGACATGCGGATTCTGACCTCACAGAGCTGTGGATCGCTCGCCGACGGTGACAGTGCGGCTCCGGCGAGTGATGCCGACGGGGGCCTCGATCCTGCTGCGGCTCCCTCCTCCAGGTCACGGCGCCACGCGTGGGCAGGTTCAACGCGCCCGGGTTCTTTCGGAAGTCGGCGGCGCAACTCGCCTCCGGTCATTGCTGGCCGGTGAGTACGGGAGATAGCTTCGGCCCAGCACCTCCCGTCATGTACCTGCCCAAGCGCTGCCCGCGTCTTGGGCGGTCCCGTTTTCGGCCGCCGGCCGCCGAAGAGGAAGCAGCCAACCGAAGAGCAGGACCTCCCGCACGGCCCGCCCGTTCCGCGAACGAACTGGAGACCTCAGATGACCGCGCCCCAGCCGCGCCACCGCCGCGTTCTCGCCCTCCCGCTCGGCATGGCCCTGGCCACGGCCCTCGCCTTCCTGCCCAACGTCTCGGCGTCCGCCGCCGGCACCGGCGCGTCCGCGACCGCGGCCGACGCCGGCGATCCGACGTCCCTCAGCTATGTCGTCAACGTCCGGCCCGGGCACGGCACCTCCGCACGGGTCCAGCGGGCGATCGAGCGGGCCGGCGGTTCGGTGGTGATCGCGTACGACAAGATCGGTGTGATCGTCGTCCACTCCGCGACCCCGGACTTCGCCGCGCTGATACGCAAGGTGCCCGGCGTGGACTCGGCCGGGAACACCCGCAACGCCCCGCTGCCCGCCCAGTCGACCACCGACGTCGGCACGCCGGAGGTGCTCAGCTCCGCGCAGGTGGCGCGGGCCGACGCGCGGGCGACCGACGGGCAGGACCCGCTGGAGCCGCTGCAGTGGGACCTGCCGGCCATCAAGGCGGACAAGGCGCACGAGAAGACGCTGGGCAGCCCGAAGGTCACCGTCGCCGTCATCGACACGGGCGTCGACGACACCCACCCGGACATCGCCCCGAACTTCGACGCGGCCGCCTCCACCAACTGCGTCTCGGGCAAGCCGGACACCACCTACGGGGCCTGGCGGCCCACCGCGGCGGAGAGCCCGCACGGCACGCACGTCGCGGGCGAGATCGCGGGCGCCAGGAACGGGATCGGCATCACCGGTGTGGCGCCGGGCGTGAAGGTGGCCGGCATCAAGGTCGCCACCACCGCCGGGTACTTCTACACGGAGGCCGTGGTCTGCGGCTTCGTGTGGGCGGCCGAGCACCACATCGACGTCACCAACAACAGCTATTACACCGACCCCTGGTACTTCAACTGCACCGACGACCCGAACCAGAAGGCGCTCGTCGACGCCATCACCCGGGCCTCGCGGTTCGCCGAGCGCAAGGGCACGGTCAACGTCGCGGCGGCCGGCAACGAGAGCTACGACCTGGCCTCCGACTCGATCACCGATCCGGTCTCCCCGAACGACGGCACACCCACCGACCGGGTGATCGACCCGCACACCTGCTTCGACATACCGACCCAGCTGCCGGGTGTGGTCACGGTCGCGGCGACCGGCGCGAAGGGCCTGAAGTCGTCGTTCTCCAACTACGGCCTCGGGGTCATCGACATCGCCGCGCCCGGCGGCGACTCGACGGCCTACCAGGCGCCCCAGCCCCCTGCCACCAGCGGCCTGATCCTGGGCCCGCTGCCGGGCGGCAAGTGGGGCTACATGGCGGGCACGTCGATGGCGACCCCGCACGTGGTGGGCGTCGCCGCACTGATCAAGTCAACCCATCCGCACGCCTCCGCCGCCCTGGTGAAGGCCCTGCTGTACGCCGAGGCGACCGCCACGCCGTGCACCGACCCCTACGACATCAACGGCGACGGCAAGATCGACGCGGTGTGCGAGGGCTCCAGGAACCACAACGGCTTCTACGGCTGGGGCACGGCCGACGCCCTGGCGGCGGTGACGAGGTAGCCCCGCCCCTCCCGCCCTTCCCCGCCCCTCCCTGCATATATTGATCCAGTCAATAATGCATAGTGCAGTCATGACTGGAATCACGTACACGTGGTCCGCGCTGGGCGGCGATCCCTCGCTGTCCGCGCGGGTCACGACGGTGCCCCGCGCGGACACGCTTCCGGCCCGCCTCCCGGTGCGCCGCCTCGCCCGCGCCTGTGTCGGCGCGTGCGCGCTGGCCGCCGCCGAGCTGGCGGCGCGGCGAACCGGGGCGGCGGCCGTCCCCGCGGTGCGGGTGGACGACGGGGCCGTGGCGGCGGCGTTCACCAGTGAGCGCCAGGTGCTGGTCGACGGGCGGCCGCCGGTACTCTTCGCGCCGCTGTCCCGGTTCTGGCGCGCGGCCGACGGGTGGGTGCGCACCCACGCCAACTACCCGCACCACCGGGCCCGGTTGCAGGCCGGGCTGGGGCTGCCCGAGGACGCCTCGCCCGAGGACGTGTCGGCCCGGATCGCCGAACGCCCCGCCATGGAGGTGGAGAACGCCGTCCACGACGCCGGCGGGCTCGCCGTGGCGATGCGCTCGCCCGCGCAGTGGGCCGCGCACGAGCAGGCGATCGCGGTGGCCGCACGCCCCCTGGTCGAGCGCGGCCGTCTGGACTCGGCACGCACACGCGTGCTCCCACCGCTGGACACGGGCGCCGGCGCCCTGCTGCCCGCCGCCGGCCTGCGCGTCCTGGACCTGACCCGGGTCCTGGCCGGCCCGGTCGCCACCCGCACCCTCGGTCTGCTGGGCGCGGACGTCCTGCGCCTGGACGCGCCGTGGCTGCCCGAACTCCCCGACCAGCATGCCGACACGGGCTTCGGGAAGCGCTCGGCGACGCTCGACCTGACGACCGACCGGGCGGCCTTCGAGGACCTGCTGGCCTCGGCGGACGTCGTGGTCACCGGCTACCGGCCGGGCGCCCTGGACCGGTTCGGGCTCTCCCCCGAGGCGCTGGCCGAGCGGCGGCCCGGGGTGGTCGTGGCCCAGGTGTCGGCGTGGGGTGCGTACGGGCCCTGGGGCGGGCGGCGCGGCTTCGACAGCCTGGTGCAGGTCGCCACGGGCATCGCGGAGATGGAGGGCGCGGCGGACCGGCCGGGCGCGCTGCCGGCGCAGGCGCTGGACCACGGCACCGGCTACCTGCTGGCGGCCGGCGTGCTGCGGGCGCTGACCGAGCAGTCGTACGACGGCGGCGGCAGGTTCGTGCGGCTGGCTCTGGCGCGGACGGCGCGGTGGCTCATGGCGGAGGCCGAGGAGCCGCCGGATGCGGACTCTGCGCCGACGGACGGCGAGCCCTGCGCGGGGCCGGACGCCTGGCTCGCCGAGACGGACAGCGCGCTCGGGCGGCTCAGGTACGCGCGCCCGCCGGTGTCCTTCGCGGGCGGCCCGGCGAACTGGGCACGGCCGCCGGTGCCGTGGGGGTCGGCTCCGGCCCGGTGGGCCTAGGGACGGTCCGGACCGAAGGCGGGCGGCCTTCGGGCGTCACGCGTGGTCACGCACGGCCGCAACGCAGCGCGCGGTCGCCCGTGGCCACGCGGTCGCCAGTTGCCGCGCGAAGCCCTGTACTTGCCCGCTGTGACGGTCCTCGTCGCCGCCGTCGCCGTCCTCGGGGCGGTGGTCGCGGTGTCGGGGCTGCTGACGGCAGATCGACAGGGTCAACCGCAGCCGTCGGTCGTTGATTCAGCCGTTCGTGACGAGCACCTTCAGCGCGGTGCGCTCGTCCATCGCCTTGTAGCCGTCCGGCACGCCCTCGATGCCGACGGTCAGGTCGAAGACCGGCGAGGGGTCGATCGTGCCGTCGAGGACGTCGGGCAGCAGTTCGGGGATGTAGGCGCGGACCGGCGCGACCCCGCCGCGCAGGGCGATGTTCCGGTCGAACATGACGCCGAGGTCCAGGCCGGTGCCGCTGCCGTGCGGGACGCCGACGAAGCCGATCGCGCCGCCGTCCCGGGCGATCTCGACTGCCGTCCGCATGGACTGCTCGGTGCCCACGGCCTCGACGACGGCGTGCGCGCCCTGGCCCCGGGTGAGTTCGCGTACGGCGGCCACGGCCGCCTCCCCGCGCTCGGCGACGACGTCGGTGGCGCCGAAGCGGCGGGCGATGTCGGTACGGACCTGGTGCCGGCCCAGCGCGATGATCCGCTCGGCGCCCAGCCGCTTGGCGGCCAGCACGGCGCACAGGCCGACCGCGCCGTCCCCGACGACCGCGACCGTGGCGCCCGGCCGGGCGCCCGCGCCGAGGGCCGCGTGGTGGCCGGTGCCGAGCACGTCCGAGAGGGTGAGCAGGGCGGACAGCAGGTGGTCGTCGGAGGCGGCCTCCTTGGGCAGCCGCACGAGTGTGCCGTCGGCGAAGGGGACCCGCACCGCCTCGCCCTGGCCGCCGTCGTAGCCCACCGAACCCCAGAAGCCACCGTGCTCGCAGGAGGTCGTCAGGCCCTCGCGGCAGTAGTCGCAGACACCGTCGGACCACATGAAGGGAGCGACCACCAGGTCGCCGCGCCGTACGGTGCCCACCTCTGAGCCGGTCTCCTCGACCACGCCGAGGAACTCGTGCCCGATGCGCTGCCCCGGCTGCCGGGCCGACTCTCCCCGGTACGCCCACAGGTCGCTGCCGCAGATGCAGGCGCGCAGCACCCGTACGACGGCGTCGGTGGGCAGCTGCACCATCGGCTCGGGCACGTCCTCCACGCGCATGTCGAACGGGGCGTGGATGGTGGTGGCGCGCATGGCGAGGGTCCTTCTCGTGCGGTGGCGTGAGGGCGCTCAGGGGGTGGCCGAGCGCACTTCACGGTACGCCGTGGCCGGCGCGGGCCGCGCGTCCAGGGTGCCGCGGACCAGCAGGTACTGCGCCGCCGCATAGGTGAGCATGATCCAGAAGTCGGGTCGTGGCAGCTGCGGCCAGTCGGCGACGCCGGTCGCGATCAGCGTGTCGGAGAGCATGAAGAGCGCGCCGCCGAGCCCGGCGAGCGGGCCGAGCCGGGCGGCGGCGGTGTACGCCATGGCGGTGAGCAGCGTGCTGTAGCCGGCCACGGGGACGCGCAGGCCGCCCGGCAGGTCCGGCCAGAGCAGGACGACCAGGGCGACGAGGGCGGCCGCGTAGGCGAAGGCGAGGAGGCGGGCGCGCGCGTGCGGCGGGCCCTGGCGGCGGAAGAGGACGAGATAACAGACGTGTCCGGCGGCGAAGGAGGCCATGCCGGCCATGAAGGCGGGGCCGGCGTCGGAGAGGAGCAGGACGTCGCCGCCCCAGCCGCACAGCAGGGCGGCGACCAGGAGCCGTGGGGCACCCGCGCGGGCGGCGGACGCCGCGAGCAGGGGCATCAGGAGCACCTTGGCGGCGGCATGCCCGCTGCGCAGCCCCACGGCCAGACAGGCGAGGTCGACGACCAGGGCCAGGGCGAAGGCGGCGAGCAGTGCCCGGGACGCTCTCACGCGGCCACGGACTCCTCGGCCTGCTCCACCGCGGGCGCGGGCGCCCACCCCGGTCCCCGGAACACCCGGCCGGCCCGTTCCCGCCAGCTGCGCGCGGCCCTGATGTCCCTGGCGATGGCGACGTACTCGTGGGTGGCCACCTTGACGGGGTTGAACGTGTTGATGTTCTTGGTCAACCCGTACACGGGACGCTCGACCTCGGGCACCCAGGACCCGAACAGCCGGTCCCAGACGATCAGGATCCCGCCGAAGTTGCGGTCCAGGTAGCCGCCCTGGGAGGCGTGGTGGACGCGGTGGTGCGACGGCGTGTTGAACACGAACTCGAACCACCGGGGCATCTTGTCGATGCGTTCGGTGTGGATCCAGAACTGGTAGACGAGGTTGGCGGAGGAGCAGAAGGCCAGCGCGGCGGGGTGCACCCCCACGGCCACCAACGGGACGTAGAACGGCCAGACGGTCAGCGACGTCCAGGGCTGGCGCAACGCGGTGGAGAGGTTGAACTTCCTGCTGGAGTGGTGGACGACGTGGCAGGCCCACAGGATGCGGATGACGTGGTGGCCGCGGTGGGACCAGTAGTAGAAGAAGTCCTGCGCGAGCAGCATCAGCGGGACCGTCCACCACAGGACGGGGACGCGCAGCGGGGTCAGTTCGTAGACCGCCGTGTAGATCGCGACGATGGGGATCTTCCACACGAAGTCGAAGACGAGCGACCCGAGCCCCATGCCGATGCTCGTGGCCGCGTCCTTGGCCTGGTACCCGGCGGCGTCGTCGTCGGGATGGATGCGGTAGCTGATCACCTCGATCACGGTGAGCAGCACGAAGGCGGGTATCGACCACAGCACGACATCGGGCAGGTTCGGCATGGGGGCACCGTAGAACCGCTGGTCGGCCGCGGCTAGACGTTGTTACCCACAAGTATGGGCGGCGGTATGCGCTTGCTTCTTGGCGATCTCCGCCAACGCCGCGGATCGCGACGCCGCAGCCCGCCGACACCGCAGCCCGCCGACACCGCAGCCCGCCGACACCGGGGATCGCCGACACCGGGGATCGCCGGCGGCGGGCGGCCGCTAGACCCCCGCCGCCCCCAGCAGGCTCCCCGCCGCGTAGGTGACCCCCATGGCCAGTGCCCCGCCCGCCACGTTCCGCAGCACCGCGGGCCCCACCGCGGCCGCCCCGAGCCGGGCGCTGCTCCACCCGGTCAGGACCAGGGCGGCCAGGACGGAGCCCACGGTCACCGGCAGCCGCCAGTCCGCCGGCGGCAGGACGATCGCCAGCAGGGGCAGGAGCGCGCCGACCGTGAACGCCAGGAAGCTGGCGAGCGCCGCGTGCCACGGGCTGGTCAGCTCGTCCGGGTCGATGCCGAGTTCCACGCGCGCGTGGGCGCGCAACGCGTCCCGTTCCGTCAGCTGGACCGCCGCCTCGCGGGCCACGTCCCGCGACAGGCCGCGCCGTTCCAGCAGCTCGGTCAGTTCCTCCAGCTCGGCGTCGGGCTGTTCCTTCAGCTCGCGTTTCTCCTGCGCCAGCGCGGCCAGTTCCGAGTCGCGCTGGGTGGAGACCGACACGTACTCGCCCGCCGCCATCGACATCGACCCGGCGAGCAGCCCCGCGAGGCCCGCGGTCAGCAGGGCGTTGCGGTCACCGGTGGCGCCCGCCACGCCGACGACGATGCCCGCCGTCGACACGATGCCGTCGTTCGCGCCCAGGACGGCCGCCCGCAGCCAGTTCAGCCGGGAGCCGAGCGCTCCCCCGTGGGCCTCGTTCTCGTGCGTTGGTTCGGTCACAGCAGGGAGGATCGCACCCCGGGGCCGGTCCGCGCCGCACCGACGTCACCAGACCCGTACCGAAGCCCCTCGCGCGAAGACCGGGCTCGTGGCGTCCGCCGGCGGGTCCGGCAGCGGCTCGGCTGTCTCCGCCACCGTCGGCCCCACCTCCGCCGCGATGGGGTCCAGGAGGTCCAGGTCGAAGCCGTAGACACGGGCCGCGTTGCCGCCGAGCATCGCCGCGACCTCGTCCCGCGGCACGCCGGCGAAGGCGAAGCGCAGGCCCTCCCTGGTGTACGGGTAGGTGCCCTCGTCGTGCGGGTAGTCGCTGCCCCACATGATCTTGTCCAGGCCGATGCGGTCGCGCAGCGGCACCTCGTGCGGGCGCATGAAGCTGGCCCCGACGAAGCAGTTCTCCTGCCACACCTCGGACGGCGGCCTGCCCATCGCCTCCGCCAGCCCGACCCCGAACTTCGCCTCCGCGGTCGTCGCCTGCGCCGCCGCCAGCAGACGGCCGTGGTAGTAGTCCAGCATGGCCAGGACCCCGGGTATCCAGCCGGAGCCCTGTTCGGTCAGGACCAGTTTCAGGCCGGGATGGCGGCGGAAGGCGCCGCCGAAGACCAGGTGCCACAGCGCGCGGTGCGAGAACCAGGTCGTCTCGACCATGAAGATCGCGCGGGCGGCCGGTTCGTCGCCGAGCGGCGGGGACGCGGAGCCCGCGTGGTGGTTGACGGGGACGCCGAGTTCCGCGCAGACGGCCCAGATCGGGTCGTACACGCGCGCGTGCAGTTCGGGCAGGCCCGAGCCGGGCGGGGTGCCGGGGAGCATCAGGCCGCCCTTCAGCCCGGCGCCGGCCGCCCAGCGGATCTCCTTCACCGCCTCCTCGACGTCGTTGAGGAGGATCTGGAAGACGCCGGCCCGGCGGCCGGGTGCGGCGGCGCAGAAGTCGGCCAGCCAGCGGTTGTGGGCGCGCAGGCCCGCCCAGCGCCGCTCGAACTCCGCCGCCGTCGGCGCGGGGGCCATCAGCGAGCCGGAGGGGAAGAACGGCGGGATGGTGTTCGGGAAGATCACCTCCGCGACGATCCCGTCCTGCTCCAGCTCCGCGAGCCGCCGCGCGGAGTTCCAGTTCCGGTCCGCCGAGTCGGCGAGCAGATCCTCGTACGGGTTGACGTAGGTCGCCGCCCACACGTCGAAGTCGTCGTGGTGACGCTTCTCCAGGTACGGGCGGTAGTCGAGGAGGTCCGCCCCCGCGTGGCAGTCGGCCGAGATCACCGTGTAGCGGTCGCCGTTCACGACGTCACCCCCAGGGCCGGGAAGTCGTCGCCGGTCAGCCAGTGGCGGCCCACGGCGCGCGAGCGGGCCCAGGAGGCCTCCACCGCCGCCTGGTCGGCGGGCTGGCCGAGATCGGCGGGGGTGGGGCCGATGCGCCGGGCGAGCGGGGCCAGGCGGTCCACGTCGAAGCCGAAGACCTCGGCCGCCGCCAGGCCGAGCATCCGGCGGGTCTCGGCCACCGGGATGTCGTGGAAGGTGCGGCGCAGCCACGCGCGCGTGTCGGGCCAGGTGCCCTCGGGATGCGGGAAGTCGCTGCCCCAGAGGATGTTGTCGACGCCGATCTCGTAGCGCTGGGCGAGTTCGCGGCGCTTGGTGTTGGTCGCGCAGACGAAGACCTGGCGGTCGAGGTACTCGCTCGGCGGCCGCTTCAGCTCCGCGAAGGGGGAGAGCTTCTTGCCGCCGTGCGCGCCGAGGTAGAGGCGGTCCATGAACCACAGCAGGTTGGGCAGCCACCAGCAGCCCGACTCGGCGACGCCGAAGCGCAGCCCGGGGTGGCGTTCGAAGACGCCGGACCAGAGCAGGAACCACAGCGGCCGGGCCGGCCACCACGTCACCTCGCTGACGTAGATGCCGAGATGGTCGCCGTACTCCTCGCGCGGGGCCGCCCCCGAGTGGGTGAGGACCGGCATGCCGCACTCGGCGGCCGCCGCCCAGACGGCGTCGTAACGGCGGTCGTGGTACGGCTCCTTGTCGACCCACATGGCGGGGATCATCAGCGCGCCGAGACCGGACTCCCTCGCGCGGTGGACCTCCGCGACCACGCGGTCGGCCGGGGCCGTGATCGGCAGCAGGGCGACCCCGCAGTGCCGTTCGGGGTGCTCGGACACGAACTCCGCCAGCCAGCGGTTGTGGGCCCGCGCACCCGCCATGCCCAGCTCCGGGTCGTGGTCCCCGGACAGCCCGAGGCCGACCCCGAAGGGCGCCGCCGTGCGGCTGTCGACGGCGTCGGCGTCCGGGAAGACCACCTCCGCGGCCACGCCGTCCCCGTCCAGCTCCTTCACCCGCCGGGCGGCGTCCCAGCCGCCGCGCAGCCCCTCCTCGTTGTCCTGGAACCACTGCGCGGCGAACGCCTCGTTGCGGATGCCGAGCCGGGTCATCTCCTCCCGGCGGCGCTCCCGCCCGGCGAGGAACTCGTCGAAGTCCCGGTGGAACCGGGCCTCCAGATAGGGCCGGTACTCCTCGGTGGGCAGCCCGGCGTGGCAGTCGGAGGAGATGATCAGGTATGGGTCGTCGTACGCGGTCACCACTGCCCCCTGTTCAGTCCAGGATGAAGCTTTCGAGGTACGAGGGGTTCGTGCGCTCCAGCATCGAGCGCGCCCGCGCCCTGATCTGTGCGTCGCTGTGCTCGCTCTGCGGGAGCAGCCAGAAGCGGTCCGCGCGGATGCCCGCCACCACGAACTCGGCGACGTCCTCCACGGGCGTGAAGGCGACGTCCTTGCCCGCCGCCCGCATCGCCGTCTCCCACTGGTCGAGGCTGCGGTACGGCGTCCGGCGCGGCCGCTCCTTGGCGTAGCGGTCCGGGCGGTTGCGGTGCGACTCCCACAGGCCCGTGCGCAGCATGTGCGGCCCGGGGAAGAGCACCGAGGCGCCGACGCGCGCGTGCTCCGCCCTGAGGTGCGCGTACAGGGACTCGGTGAGCGTGACGACGGCCGCTTTGGTGACCGCGTACACGGAGGCCGTGGGGAGCGGGGCGATACCGCCGTCACCGGAGGACGTGTTGACCACATGACCGGGTTGACCCGACTTGATCATCCTGGGCAGGAAAGCCTGGACACCGTGGAAGACGCCCCACACGTTGACCTCGAACGCCCACTTCCAGTCGTTCGGTTCGTGCTCCCACATCCGGCCCTCGGCGCCCGAGCCGACCCCGGCGTTGTTGCACAGGACATGCACCGCGCCGTAGGTGTCGTAGGCCGTCTCGGCCAGTTCCAGGACCTGCTCGCGGACGCCGACGTCGACCACGCGCGCGTGCACGTCGGCGCCCTCCGCGCGCAGCGCGTCCGCGGCCTTCTCCAGGGCGGCCTGCTCCACGTCGGCGAGCACCACCTTCAGTCCCTCGGCGGCGAACCGCCGGGCCATCGCGAGCCCGATCCCGCTCGCCGCGCCGGTGACGACGGCGACCTGTCCTTCGTGCAGCTCCATCAGGCCTCGCTCCCTTCGCTGTCCTCGGGCGGCGCGTCGTGGATCTGGCGCGGGTCGTCGTAGCGCTGGTGGACGTACGGCAACAGGGCCTGGGCGTCGACCCGTTCGGCGATGCGGCCGCGCTGGTCGCTGGTCTTCTCGCCGAGGGTGAGGTCCAGCAGGCGCAGCACCGGCAGGTCGGCGACCGGGTCGTACGCCGACTCACGGAGGATCACCTCCCCGGTGAGTCGCTCCAGCCTGCGGACCCTCTCCTCGCGCACGCAGTGCACCAGCAGCGGGTCGCCGTCGAAGCCCGAACCGTCCACCGCCGGGAGGAACTTGAAGTAGAAGTCGGTCTTCGGGGCGGGCTCGGGCAGCGGCAGCGGGCCGGCGACCGTGCCGCGCACCTCCACGAAGACCACGCCGTGCCGGGCGAGGGAGGCGCGGACGAGGTCGCCGTCGCGTTCGACGGTCACCTCGCCGAGTTTCTTGGGCTCGCCGAAGACCTCGCGGCCGCCGGTGAGGGCGCGCTCGTGGGTCATCGGCATGACCAGCGGGTACCAGCCCTCGACCGTGCCGTGCGCGGCGGCGACCGCGAACGAGCCCGCGCCGAGGGGATATCCGGGCAGTTCGACCTTGCTGATGTTGACGCGGGCCAGGGGCGGGCCGGCCGGCTTGAGCGGCGGCGGCAGGACGGCGGCGACCGCGTCCGGGTCGGTCTCCCAGACGGCCACCACCCCGGTGGACCAGACGTCCGGGAGCTTCGTGGTGCGCGTGGCCGTGATCTCCGCCTCGGTCCGAGCGCCGTACCGTACGCGTGCCATCCGCCGTACCGCCCTTCCGTCGACCGTCCGCGTGCCGTACCCCCGTACGCCCGTACCGCCGTACGCCCGTACCGCCATGCCGAAGTGCCGCCGATCCGCGGTGCGGTCGTCGCCGCGTCGGCGCCGGGCGGGGTGCACGCTTGCACCGGGCGGCGAAAAGGTCCATAGCCACGCGAAGGGCGATCGGGACGGAGTCCGCCGCCGCGCGACGGGCCGTCAGGACACGCGAACGCGTGCCGGTGGAAACCGACCTGACGGACAGCGCTGTCGGCGCGGGCCCGTATCCTCAGTGACCATGCTCGAAGACCGTACGACCGCAGTGTCCCCCGGCACCCCGTGGCCGGCCGTGTATCCCAAGGGCTACGCGGTCGTCGACGTGGAGACCACCGGACTGGCCCGGGACGACCGGATCATCAGCGCGGCCGTCTACCGGCTGGACGAGCGCGGCGAGGTCGAGGACCACTGGTACACGCTGGTCAACCCCGAGCGCGATCCGGGCCCGGTGTGGATCCACGGTCTGACGAGCGAGACGCTCGAAGGCGCGCCGCTCTTCACCGACATCGCCGAGGAGTTCTCGGCGCGGCTGGACGGGCGGGTGCTGGTCGCGCACAACGCGGTCTTCGACTGGCAGATGATCGCCCGCGAGTACGCGCGGGCGCGGCGCGAGGCCCCGGTGCGGCAGCGGCTGTGCACGATCGCGCTCGCCAAGGAGCTGGCTCTGCCGCTGCCCAACCACAAACTGGAGACCCTGGCGGCGCACTTCGGTGTCGTGCAGCGCCGGGCGCACCACGCGCTGGACGACGCGCGCGTGCTCGCGGAGGCGTTCCGGCCCAGTCTGCGGGCCGCGGCCGCGGGCAACGTACGGCTGCCGCTCCTGGAGTGCCGGCCGCTGACGGAGTGGTCGGACACACCCCGGATCGGGACCCAGGCGAGCGCCGGCAACGGCGGCAACGGCGGCTACGGCGGCTACCGGCCCGGCGGCTGGCGGCCGTCCCGCAAGCGGCCGGCGTGCCCCTATCCGAACCCGGGCCGCTACGAGGACGGCAGGCCGCTGCGGCAGGGCATGCGGGTGGCGTTCTCCGGGGACACCTCGGTCGAGCGGGAGCTGCTGGAGGACCGGGCCGTGGAGGCGGGTCTGCACGTCTCCACGAGCATCTCGCGGCTCACCAGCCTGCTGGTCACCAACGACCCCGACTCGGGCACGTCGAAGGTCCTCAAGGCCCGCCAGTTCGGGACGCCGGTGGTGGACGAGGCGGCCTTCGGGCAGCTGTTGCGGGACGTGGCGCCGGCCGCGGAGAAGTGACCGCGCCGGTGGGCCGTACGCCCGCCCGCAGGGCCGTACGGACGGGTGATTGCGGGGCGACTCGCCAGGCGCCCGCTCGCCCCCGCGCGGCCGACCGCTCACCCTGTGGCGCATGGCGAAATGCGAAGTATGCGGCAATGACTACGGAATGACCTTCGAGGTGCACGCGCAGGGCGCGGTCCATGTCTTCGACTGCTTCTCCTGTGCGATCCACCGCATGGCCCCGCTCTGCGAGCACTGCAAGGTCTCGATCATCGGCCAGGGCGTCGAGGCGGACAACCAGTGGTTCTGCGGTGCCCACTGCGCCCGCGAGGCCGGGAAGGCGGGCATCGTCGACCGCGTGTGAGTCCGTGCCGACCCGGTACCCGCCCGTTCGCGCCCCACGACCGAGATGTACGGTCGTGGGGTGTACCGCTTCCTGTTGACCCGGCAGTGGGTGATCCTCACCCTCATCTCGCTGCTTCTCGTCCCCACCATGATCCGGCTGGGGTTCTGGCAGAAGCACCGGTACGAGGAGCGCAGCGCCCGCAACCGGCTGGTGGCCGAGGCGTTGGGCGCCAAGCCGGTGCCGGTCGAGCAGGTGACCGAGCCGGGGCATGCCGTGACCCGCGCGGAGCGATACCACACCGTCACCGCGACCGGCACCTTCGACACCGCCGACGAGGTCGTCGTCCGCCGCCGTACCAACTCCGACGACGAGGTCGGCTACCACGTGCTGACCCCCTTCGTCCTGGCCGACGGCAAGGTGCTGCTGGTCAACCGGGGCTGGATCCCGGCGGACGGCCCGACCCAGACCGCGTTCCCGAAGATCCCGGCCCCGCCGGCCGGCGCGGTCACCATCCAGGGCCGGCTGATGCCCGACGAGACCACCGCGGCGAGCGGCATCAAGGACCTCAAGGGCCTTCCCGACCGGCAGGTCATGCTGATCAACAGCGCGGAGCAGGCGCGCCGGCTCGGCAGGCAGGTGCTCGGCGGCTACATCGAGCAGACGGCGCCTCAGCCCAAGGGCGACACCCCGGAACAGATCTCCGACCCGGGCAAGGAAGACGCTCCGCTGAACTACGCGTACATGATCCAGTGGTGGTTGTTCGCCGCGGGCGTCCCCTACGGCTTCTTCGTACTGGCCCGCCGTGAGGCACGCGAGCGTGCGGAGGCCGCGGCGGCGCAGGAGAGGTCCACGGAGACCGAACCGGCCGCGGTCTGACCGACGCAGCGGTCCGGGAGCGGCCGCCGGTCGTGCGGGGCGTGAACCCTGAACCGTTCCGTCACTCCGCCGGCCCATTCCCCTGATTGGTCCCCCGGTCGGCAGGGAAACCGGCACCCGTGGACCGACGCATCGAGGACTACGCGCTCATCGGCGACCAGCAGACCGCGGCCCTGGTCGGCCGGGACGGCTCCATCGACTGGCTGTGTCTGCCCCGCTTCGACTCGGCGGCCTGCTTCGCCAGACTCCTGGGCGACGAGGACCACGGCCACTGGCGGATCGCACCCCGCGGCGCCACCACCTGCACCCGGCGCGCCTACCGGCCCGACACCCTGGTCCTGGACACCGAGTGGGAGACCGACGAGGGCACGGTCCGCGTCACCGACCTGATGCCCCAGCGCGACCGGGCGCCCGACGTCGTACGCATCATCGAGGGCGTCAGCGGCCGGGTCACCGTGCACAGCACGCTCCGGATCCGCTGCGACTACGGCTCGGTCGTCCCGTGGATGCGCCGCTCCGGCGGCCACCGGGTCGCCGTCGCCGGGCCCGACGCCGTGTGGCTGCGCAGCGAACCGTCCGTCCGCACCTGGGGCGAGGACTTCGGCACCCACTCGGAGTTCACCGTCGCCGAGGGCGAGCGGGTCGCCTTCGTGCTCACCTGGCACCCCTCGCACGAGCGGCGCCCCCCGCTCACGGACCCGTACGAGGCGCTGCGCGCCAGCGTCTCCGACTGGCAGCGCTGGACCGCCCGCTGCACCTACGACGGCCCGTACCGGGACACGGTCGTCCGGTCCCTGATCACCCTCAAGGCGCTCAGCTACGCACCGACCGGCGGCATCGTCGCCGCGGCCACCACCTCGCTGCCCGAGGAACTGGGCGGGGTGCGCAACTGGGACTACCGCTTCTGCTGGCTGCGCGACTCCACCCTCACCCTCGGCGCCCTGCTCGCCGCCGGTTACCACAAGGAGGCCGAGCGCTGGCGCGACTGGCTGGTCCGCGCGGTCGCCGGCGACCCGGCGGACCTGCAGATCATGTACGGCCTCGGGGGCGAGCGCCGGCTGCCCGAGTTCGAGCTGGAGTGGCTGCCCGGCTTCGCCGACTCCCGACCGGTACGCGTCGGCAACGGCGCCGTCGACCAGCTCCAGCTCGACGTGTACGGCGAGGTGATGGACTCGCTGTCGCTGGCCCGCACCGCGGGGCTGCCCACCAAACCGCACATGTGGGCCATCCAGTGCGCGTTGATGAAGTTCCTGGAGAAGGCCTGGCGGCAGCCGGACGAGGGGCTGTGGGAGGTGCGCGGCGGCCGCCGCCACTTCGTGCACTCGAAGGTGCTGGTGTGGGTGGCCGCGGACCGCGCGGTACGGACCCTGGAGGAGCACGCGGAGCTGAAGGGCGAGCTGGAGGGCTGGCGCGCGCTCCGGGACGAGGTGCACCGGGAGGTGTGCGAGAAGGGGTACGACCCGAAACGCAACACGTTCACGCAGTACTACGGTTCCCGCGAACTCGACGCCTCCCTGCTGCTGATCCCGCGCGTCGGCTTCCTGCCGCCGGACGACCCCCGGGTGGTCGGCACGGTCGACGCGATCCGTGACGACCTGGGCCATGGCGGGTTCCTGCGCCGCTACGACACCGACGCGATCGGCGTCGACGGCATGCCGGGCGGCGAGGGCGCCTTCCTGGCCTGCTCGTTCTGGCTCGCCGACGCGCTGCACATGACGGGCCGCACCGACGAGGCGAAGGAGCTGTTCGAGCGGCTGGCGGGCCTCGTCAACGACGTGGGCCTGCTCTCCGAGGAGTACGACCCGGAGACCGGGCGGCAGCTGGGCAACTTCCCGCAGGCGTTCAGTCACGTCGGGCTGGTGAACACCGCCCTCACGCTCTTCGGCGGCGAGCGGGCAGGATAGGGACCATGGATCTTGGACTGAAGGACCGGGTGTACGTCGTCACCGGAGCGACCCGCGGACTGGGCCACGCGGCCGCGCGCGAGCTGGTCGCGGACGGGGCGAAGGTCGTGGTGACCGGGCGGGACGAGAAGCGGGCCGCCGACGTCGCGGCCGGACTGGGGCCGAACGCGGTGGGCGCGGGCGTCGACAACGCGGATCCGGCGGCGGCGGAGCGGCTGATCGGCCTCGCGCGTGAGCGTTTCGGAGGGTTCGACGGCGTTCTCGTGAGCGTGGGCGGCCCGCCGCCCGGGTTCGTCGCCGACAACACGGACGAGCAGTGGCAGGCCGCGTTCGAGTCGGTGTTCCTGGGGGCCGTACGGCTCGCCCGCGCGGCGGCGGCCGAGTTGGCGGACGGCGGGGTCATCGGGTTCGTGCTGTCCGCGTCGGTGTACGAGCCGATTCCGGGGCTGACCATCTCCAACGGGCTGCGGCCGGGGCTGGCCGGGTTCGCCAAGTCGCTCGCGGACGAGCTGGGGCCGCGCGGGATCCGGGTGGTGGGGTTGCTGCCGTCCCGGATCGACACCGACCGGGTGCGGGAGCTGGACAGCATGTCCGCCGACCCCGAGGCGACGCGGGCCGAGCACGAGTCGCGGATTCCGTTGCGGCGGTACGGGACGCCGGAGGAGTTCGGGCGGGTGGCGGCGTTCTTGTTGTCGCCGGCCGCTTCCTATCTGACCGGGATCATGGTTCCTGTCGACGGGGGGACGAGGCACGGGTTCTGACGGTCGTTCGCCGGGTGCGGGCGGTGGGGGCTGGTCGTGCCCGGGCGGCGACAGCCGCACAAGCATCGACACAGCCCGCGCCCCCGAAGGGGCACTCCCGTTGGACGGCGACGTCAAGCAACCCTTTCGGCACGGTGCTTCACCGAGGTCAGTCTGACCTCCGCCGGCAGCTTCTCCAGCGCGGCCGAGTTCCTGGCATGGGTCAGTGCCTGGTTGGTGAGGTCTCTCAGGGCCGCTTCCGGGGCCACGTCCGGTTCCAGCCGCAACCACACCCGCACCTGCGGGGCCGTACGCGTGCCCCGCAGGACGGCCTCGGCGTGGGCGACGCCCTCCTGGTGGGCGGCGTCCGTCGCCAGGACGGTCTCCAGGGCCCTGCCGCGCAGCAACGCGCTCTCTCCGTCTCCGGTGTCCACCAGGACCTCGGTGAGGCGGCGTCGGCGCAGTTGGGCGGTGAGCCACCAGAGGGAGAGCAGGAACAGCACGGCCAGCGCGGCCAGGACCGTCGGCCACCACCAGCCGGCGGCACGCCAGTGGGTGCGTTCGGCCTGGCTGAGCAGGACGTCGTGCCGGCCCTGGTGGATCCACCAGGACGGGGACGGGGCGCCGAGGCCGACGGCCAGGACCGAGCCGCCGAGGGCGAGGAGCAGGAGGCCCGTGAGGGCGATCAGTACGCGGTTGACGGTGCCGAGCACCACGTCACCCCTTCCGGCCGGGGCGGATCACGTGCAGGGTCAGTGCGGGCGGACGGGCCAGCCCCAGGGCGTCGATCGCGTCGGTCAGGGACGCCTGCAGGTCGCCACGGACCGCGTCGAGTTCGCGGAAGTGGGAGACGGCGAGGACATGGGCGCGGGAGCGGTACAGCCGTACCCGCACCCGGCGCACGCCGGAGATCTCCATGGCCCGGTCGCGCAGCATCGTGGCGGCCGCGTCCCGGCGCAGCCCGGCGCGGACGTCGGGGTGGGTGCGGCGCATCGGCAGGAGGTCGCGCAGGCCGGGCGTGACGGCCAGGACCAGCAGCCACAGGCCGAGGGCGGCCACGACGGCCGCGCCCACCAGGACCCAGGTGCCGTCCAGCGGCTGCGCCGCGAGTCGGCGGGCCAGTTCCCGGCGCCAGCGCATGGCGGGGTGGTGGGCCCGTACGGCCGCGATGTCGTAGAGGAAGGCGCCCGCTACCGCCAGGACCAGGACCGCGACCAGGGTCGCGGGAGCGCGGCGCGGGGACCAGAAACGGGGCTCGCGACCGGCCGGGGGTGCGGCGACCGGTGGCGGCGGCTTCTCGATGACCGGTGTCTGTTCGGAACTCATCACGCCCTCCCCTGGGTCTGCGCCGGGTGCAGCCGCTCGACGTGCACGGCGACCTCCCGGACGTCCATGTCCACCAACGCGCCTACCCGCTCGACCACATGCCGACGCACGGCCGCGCAGCGGGCTCCGATGTCGGACGGATAGTCCAGTTCCAGGTGGACCCGGACGCGGGCCGTGTCGTGGTGGGTGACCACGGTGGCGTGCGGGGGCACGGCGTCCTTCGGGAGGGGGCCGAGCGCCTCGCGGGCCGCCTGGGCGGCGACCTTGGCCACCACCCGGTCGGCGATCCGCAGGGCGCCGCGCTCACCAGGCGCCACCTCGGTCGGGGCACCGCGCGTCTCACCGCTCGCGGAGGTCATCGCCTGCGGTCACGCCGGTCGTCGCGGGTGCGGAAGAAGTCGCCGATTTCCAGGTCCCCCTCCGCGAACCGGCCGACGACGAACCCGACGGCCCCGAGCGCCGCCACCAGCAGAAAAGCGCCGAACCCGCCGAAGTACCCGGCGAAGCCCAGCGCCATGCCGGCGATCATGCCGACGACGGCCATGCCCATGGTGCGCTCCCCTCAGCGGTCCCGGTCAGCGGTCACTGGAGCCGGGACTCCGCTTCCTCGTCCTCTTCCTCCGGAAGCTTGACATCACTCACCGCGATGTTGACCTCGACCACTTCGAGCCCGGTCATGCGCTCCACGGCGGCGATCACGTTCTCCCGGACCGCGCGGGCCACGTCGGCGATCGACACGCCGTAGTCCACGACGATCTCCAGGTCGAGCGCGGTCTGCACCTCGCCGACCTCGGCCTTGACGCCACGGGACACCGACTTGGAGCCGCCCGGCACCCGGTCGCGCACGACGCCGAAGGTGCGGGCGAGGCCGCTGCCCATCGCGTGCACGCCGACCACGTCCCGGGCCGCCAGTCCGGCGATCTTCTCCACGACTCCGTCGGCGATCGTCGTCCGCCCCCGGGTGGCCGGGTCGCCGCCACCGCGCCGGACGGTCTTCCGGGTCTGTACCGTCGGGTCCCTCTCGGGCTCAGCCGCCATCTCGGTCATCTCCGCGCGTCCCTTCCCGTCGTCGTCCTGCGACCACGGTACGTGCGGACGTCCTGTCACGCGGCGAACATGCGGCAGGCTGGAGCAATGACGGTGGACCGAGTGACCGGCAGGGTGCGGCACCCCCTGGGCCTGGGCAGGGTGCTCGCGCTCGGCGGGGCGGACGAGGGGGCCTGGGTCACGGAGGCCGCGGCGGACGCGGTGCTGCGGCGGGCGGCGGCCGAGGTGGCGGGGGTGCGGCTGGGCGGGCTCCGGATCGCCCTGGCGGATCCGGCGGACGTGGCCGAGCCCGTCGTACCGGCACCGCCCGGTGCGGTACCGCCGGGGCCGCTGCGGCTGTCGGCGGACTTCGCGGCGACGGCGGCCGAGCCCCTGCCGGCGACGGCGGCCCGGCTGCGCCGGGCTCTGGCCGGGGCCACGGGGCGGCACGGGCTGGCGGTGACCGACGTGGATCTGCGGGTGACCGACCTGCTGGAGGACGACACGGCGGAACCGGTGGCCGTACCGGCGCCCCGGCCGCCGTCGGTCCGCGAGGGGGCGGATCCCGAGGGGGCCCGGGTGACGGCGGCGGCACTGGCGGTACCGGGGGTGGCCCGGGTGACCGGGGCACTCAGCCGGGAGGTCCACTTCGACACCGCCCTGCCGCGCCGGCACGTCCGGGTGGAGGTGGCCCTGACCGACGGCCCCCGGGCCGTGGAGGTGGCCCGGCAGGTCCGCACGGCGGTAGCCGAGGCCCTGGACGACCTGCCGACAGTGACCGTGCTGGTGACCGACATCAGCTGACGAGCCCCGTGAGAGAGGCCTGCTGGTGAAGGCAGACTCCGCTGCTGACGGACATCAGCGGCAGCGCCCCGTAAGGCAGGCCCTGCTGCTGACGGACATCAGCGGCAGCGCCCCGTAAGGGGCGCGGGGAACTGCGCGACCAGCCCCCACTGGCCCGCGGCGAACCACACACCCGGCCCCACCGGCACGGCCGACCAGGCACCCGGCAGCCAACCGCACCGCAGCCGACCACGCACCCGGCGCCCGCCAACCCGCCGACCTACTCGCCCACCCCCGCGAGATCCCGCAGCCGCCGAGCCTGGGCCTGCCGTTCCGCAGCCCGCTGCTCGTCATACGTACGATCACCGGCACCTCGCAGCAGCGCCTTCGTCTCCACCACGGCGTCCCGCGGCGCAGCCAGCAGCGCCCCCGCAAGATCGCGTACCGCCGCGTCGAGCTCGCCCACCGGCACGGCGACGTTCGCCAGCCCGGAGGCCACCGCCTCCGCGGCCTGGACGTAGCGTCCGGTCGCGCAGATCTCCAGCGCGCGGGCGTAGCCCACCAGCGAGACGAGCGGGTGGGTGCCGGTCAGGTCGGGCACCAGCCCGAGGCTCGTCTCCCGCATGGCGAACTGCACGTCGTCGGCGACGACGCGCAGGTCACACGCGAGGGCCAGCTGGAAGCCGGCCCCGATGGCGTGTCCCTGCACGGCGGCGATCGAGACGATGTCGCTCTGCCGCCACCAGGTGAACGCCTCCTGGTATTCGGCGATGGCCGCGTCGAGCCCGGCGTCGTCGCGGCGCGCGAGTTCGATGAAGGTCGGCTCGCCCGGGATCCCTTCCGGTGTGAACATCTGCCGGTCGAGGCCGGCGGAGAAGGACTGGCCCTCAC
Organism: Streptomyces sp. NPDC051987; assembly: GCF_040680735.1. NCBI lineage: Bacteria > Bacillati > Actinomycetota > Actinomycetes > Kitasatosporales > Streptomycetaceae > Streptomyces > Streptomyces sp. NPDC051987. Next base: position 37,272 of record NZ_JBFAXI010000018.1, read on the forward strand.
CGCGCAGCACGACGACCCGGACCGACCCTGGCAGCGACCGCCCGGCCTGAGCCAACGCCCGCCACAGTGCGGGGCTCTGGGCGTTGCGCTTGGCCGGGTTGGTCAGCGTCACCGTGGCGAGCGCGTCGTCGACGGTGAGCCGTACGCCGTCCTTGTCGAGAACAGGAGCGAGGTCGTGGTCGGGCGAAGCCATGGGGCGCCTCCGGTGTGTGCGGTCATCACGCATTGCCATGACGGCATGCCAAGTGACTGCACAGTAACCACCCGGCCGATCACTCGACCGACCGGGTGGCCACCATCGAAGCCGATGGGCCGCCCGGGGTCAGGACGCGGCTTTCTTGCCCCGCGTCGCCCCGCCACGCCCACGCAGCGTGACACCCGACTCGCTGAGCATCCGGTGGACGAAGCCATACGAGCGGCCGGTCTCCTCGGCCAGTGCCCGAATGCTCGCACCGGAGTCGTACTTCTTCTTCAGGTCTGCCGCGAGCTTGTCGCGCGCGGCGCCGGTCACCCGGCTGCCCTTCTTCAGAGTCTCGGCCACCCGTGCCTCCTCATGGGAAGTGCGCTCTGGTCCCCTCATGATCACCCCTCCGGGGCGTGATGGCCACCCATTCGGCAAGGTCCGTGAGACATCGTTGTGACGACAGGAGTGCGTCCCCACATACGGAATCCGTGATTCCGCCATGGGCCGTCCGTACGGCCGAACGGGTTCCTCCGAGAAGTACCAGGTCAGGCACGGACGACGGCCGACCCCTTGTCGACAAAGGGGTCGGCCGCGATTTCGATGTAGGACACACCTCGATACGAGGAGATCTCACACAGATGATGGATCACCGATAGGCCGAATGATCCATAGCCAGTGGATCAGGCATTCGATCAAGCGACGGCGACGGGTCCGGTCCTCAGGCGAGGGCGACGAGGTCCGCGTAGTCGGCACCCCACAGGTCCTCGACACCGTCGGGCAGCAGGATGATCCGCTCGGGCTGGAGCGCCTCCACGGCGCCCTCGTCGTGGGTGACGAGGACGACCGCGCCCTTGTAGGTGCGCAGGGCACCGAGGATCTCCTCGCGGCTGGCGGGGTCGAGGTTGTTGGTCGGCTCGTCCAGGAGCAGGACGTTCGCGGAGGAGACGACCAGGGTGGCGAGGGCGAGCCGGGTCTTCTCGCCGCCGGAGAGGACCCCGGCCGGCTTGTCGACGTCGTCCCCGGAGAACAGGAACGAGCCCAGCACCTTGCGGACCTCGACGAGATCCATGTCGGGGGCCGCCGAGCGCATGTTCTCCAGGACCGTGCGCTCCGGGTCCAGGGTCTCGTGCTCCTGGGCGTAGTAGCCGAGCTTGAGCCCGTGGCCCTCGATCACCTCGCCGGTGTCGGGCTGCTCGACCCCGCCGAGCAGCCGCAGCAGGGTGGTCTTGCCGGCGCCGTTGAGGCCGAGGATGACGACCCGGGAACCCTTGTCGATGGCCAGGTCGACGTCGGTGAAGATCTCCAGCGAGCCGTACGACTTGGACAGCCCCTCCGCGGTCAGCGGGGTCTTGCCGCAGGGCGCGGGCTCCGGGAAGCGGAGCTTGGCGACCTTGTCGGAGACCCGGACGGCGTCCAGGCCGGCCAGCAGCTTGTCGGCGCGGCGTGCCATGTTCTGCGCGGCGACCGTCTTGGTGGCCTTGGCGCGCATCTTGTCGGCCTGGGAGTGCAGCGCGGCGGCCTTCTTCTCCGCGTTGGCGCGCTCCCGCTTGCGGCGCTTCTCGTCGGCCTCGCGCTGCTGCTGGTAGAGCTTCCAGCCCATGTTGTAGACGTCGATCTGGGAGCGGTTGGCGTCCAGGTAGAAGACCTTGTTGACGACCGTCTCGACCAGGTCGACGTCGTGGGAGATCACGATGAAGCCGCCGCGGTAGGTCTTCAGGTAGTCGCGCAGCCAGACGATCGAGTCCGCGTCCAGGTGGTTGGTGGGCTCGTCGAGCAGCAGGGTGTCCGCGTCGGAGAAGAGGATCCGGGCCAGCTCGATACGGCGGCGCTGACCACCGGAGAGGGTGTGCAGGGGCTGGCCGAGCACCCGGTCGGGCAGGTTGAGCGCGGCGGCGATGGTGGCGGCCTCGGCCTCGGCCGCGTACCCGCCCTTGGTGAGGAACTCGGTCTCCTGGCGCTCGTACTGCCTGAGCGCCTTCTCGCGGGTGGCGCCCTGGCCGTTCGCGATGCGCTGCTCGTTCTCGCGCATCTTGCGGATCAGGACGTCGAGGCCGCGCGCGGAGAGGATGCGGTCGCGGGCGAGGACGTCGAGGTCGCCGGTGCGGGGGTCCTGCGGGAGGTAGCCGACCTCACCGGAGCGGGTGACGGTGCCCGCGGCGGGGATGCCGTCACCGGCCAGGACCTTGGTGAGGGTGGTCTTGCCCGCGCCGTTGCGGCCGACCAGGCCGATGCGGTCGCCCTTGGCGACACGGAAGGTGGCGTTCTCGATGAGGATGCGGGCGCCGGCGCGCAGCTCGATACCGGAGGCGGAGATCACGGACAGACTCCAGGGCGTACGGGTTTCTGACGGGTGGGCGGCTGAGGACGTTCCCGCCGTCTAATGCGCGAGGAGAATGGCCATGCGGTAAGTCTAACGGGGCGGCGCAAGCGCTTTTTCGGTGCGCGGGTGTCCGGGACGGTCCGTTCCGGTCGGCTGGTTGCCCAACGGTGCGCGGTGCGGAGCGATTCCGCCCAGGTCGTCCACGGCCACGAGCTGCGCGGTCCAGGCGCCGTGCGCGCAGGGCTGGGCGACGAGCAGGGCGTGGCCGTGACGTACGGCACGTTCGGGGCGGAACGCGCAGCCCGCGCGGGCGGGCAGCACCCAGCGCAGGTCGCCGTCGGTGGTGCGGTACCCGGCGATGCGGGCCGGGGTGACCACCGCGAGAATGCCGCGGCCCAGGGGGCGCAGCACGCCCGCGCCGCCCCGGGCGCGCAGCCAGCCGGTCGCGGCGGGCAGGGCGCGGTGCCAGTGCACGGAGCGGCCGTCGGTGTCGGTGACGAGCCCGTCGTCCCAGACGGTGATCGCCTGCCCGCGCGCGGGCAGCACGCTGAGCGGGCGGCGGCCCACGCGCGCGTACCGCCAGCGCAGGGTGCGCCCGTCGTACGCCTCGACGACGTCCCCCCGCGCGCGTGCGGTGGGCGCCGCCGGGCCGGGGGTGAGGTGGTCGCCGTAGGGGGCCGGACGCATCCGGTGGGCGCCGGCGAGGAGCAGGAGCACGGCCGCGGTCAGGGCGGCGAGGGCGAGGAGGGTCCTGCGGGGGTCGCGGGCCGGCGGTTCTGCCGGGAGGACGGTCGACGGCTGCGCCCGGACGGCGGCCGCGGGCCGCTCCGGGACGGTCGCCGAGGGCGGCTCAGGGACGGTGGCCGAGGACCGCTCCGGGACGGTCGCCGAGAGGGGCTCAGGGACGGTGGCCGGGGGCCGCTCCGGGACGGTCGCCGAGGGCGGCTCAGGGACGGTGGCCGAGGACCGCTCCGGGACGGTCGCCGAGAGGGGCTCAGGGACGGCGGCCGGGGGCCGCTCCGGGACGGTCGCCGAGGGTGGCTTCGGGCGGGCCTGCGTCCCGGGTGGCCCGGTCCTCGCGTGGTGCGCAACGGCCACCCCTCAGCCCTCCGGAGCCCGGTCGGGCGCCTGTGTGCCCTGCGTCAGGCGCAGAGCGTAGCCACGCCCGCGACGCGCGGGCGGACGTGACGCGGAGGCAGGGCGGGACGTCGCCCGTTCGGGCGTCGCCCTGGGCTGCCGGGGCGGGCAACGGGAGTGCGGGCCAGGGGCGTTGTCAGTGCCGGGTGCGAGACTGGGCACCAGGCCGGAACGACGGCCTTCGGGGGCCGACACACAAGGGGAGTGATCGGGATGGCGGGCACGAGTGGCAGGCGGCCGAGCATCTATCCGTCGCTGCTGTACACGGACGCGAAGGCGGCGATCAAGCAGCTGACGGAGGCCTTCGGCTTCACCGAACTGTCGGTGTACGAGGGCGAGGACGGGATGGTGCTCCACGCCGAGCTGGTGCAGGGCAACGGCGCGGTGATGCTGGGCTCCAGGGGCCGCGGCGGCCGGTTCGACGCGGCGATGGAGGGCGCGGGCCCGACCGGGGTCTACATCGTCGTGGACGACGTCGACGCACACCACCAGCGCGCCGTGGACCACGGCGCGGAGATCCTGATGCCCCCGACGGACCAGGACTACGGCTCGCGGGACTACATGGCCCGGGACGTCGAGGGCAACATCTGGAGCTTCGGCACGTACGCCCCGGAGATAGCCGTCTGATCCGGCGCCCCTAGCCGCCGGTGTGCACCTGGAAGGCAGCCCGGCGGACGGCTTTGGCCAGGGCCGGATCGGGGTGGGCGGCGGCGAGCGCGACCAGGACCTGCACGGTGCGCGGGTGGCCGACCGCGCGCACCTCGTCGAGCAGCGCGGGCACGGTGGGCTGCAGTGCCGACTCCAGGTGGCGGACGAGCAGCGGTGCCTCGCCGTGGTCGGCGACGGCGGCGGCCGTGTCCACCCACAGCCAGGTCGCCTCTTCCCGGGTGAGCACCTCGTGGGCGTCCTCGGGGTCGACCCCGTCGTGCTCGGCCAGCCAGAGCAGGGCGTAGGGCCGCAGGGTCGGCTCGTCGACGACCGCGCGGACGTCCGGTTCGGCAGGTGCGCCGACGACCCGCAGGGCCTCGAAGGCGAGGCCGCGCAGCAGCGCGTCCTCGCCCCGGGCGGCGTCGACGAGTTCGGTGACGGCGCTGCCGACGGGGCGGGCGGCGAGCCACGCGCGGTACTCGGCGCGGGCCGCGTTGGGGCGCAGCTGGGCGCAGCCGCGCAGCATCTCCTCGGCGGCGACCTCGATGTTCCCGGCGGGACTCTGCGCGGCGACGCAGATCTGCTCCAGCTTGACCCAGACCGCCCAACTGCCCAGCGGGGTGAGGGTGGCCTGGCCGTCGCCGTAGGTCAGCGCGCCGACGGAGGCGAGGGCGTGCAGGGCCCAGTCGAGGAGGGGGGCGAGCTCGGTCTCGTCGGCGGGGGCCCGGTCCTCGGCCGGGGCGCGGTCCGCCGGGTCGGCGTCGGCGGAGCGCAGGGCGGCCAGGGGCTTGGCGGCCCCGGCGCCGTGCTCGGTCTCGTAGGGGACCTCGCAGCGCTCGGTGCGCAGTTCGGTGACCCGCTGCCCCAGCAGGTCCAGGAGCTGCTCGACCGGGACGGGACCGGCGGACAGCTGGAGGAAGGAGAGCACCTGGGGCATGGCCGAGACGACCTCGGCGACGGCGGCCGGCTCGAACTCCGCGGGCTCCGGGTACGCGAGCGACCACGCGTCGAAGAGGGCGACCCAGCCGCGCAGTACGGCGCTGTCGTCGCGGTCCCAGGCGCGCAGCCGCCAGCCGGGGCGTGCGCTGTCGCCGTGCACCTCGACCAGACCGGCGAGGCGGGCGGTGTCCCAGTCGGCGCGCACCTGAGCGACGGTCAGGCCCAGGTCCTCGGACGCGCGTTCGGCGGACGCGTCGGAGAGGGTGGCCTTGCCGTCGGCGGTCGCGCCATCGCTGCCGGGCCCGAGGGCGGCGTCGGCCCAGTGGGCGACGCGTGCCGCGCCCGCCAGCCCCGAGCGTGCCATTCTGGCCAGCTCGGCGGGGGCCGGGGTGCCCTCCGGAGGGCGGGGTGCGGGGCGGCGCGCGGGCCGCTGGTTCATCGCTCGGGGGGCGGCGGCCAGGGGTCGCGTTCGGACGAGTCGAAGCCTTGAGTCGCGCGGGATACGGGACGTCACGGGTGCAGTCTTCCGGTTGACGGTCCGAAAACCCAAACGGAATGTCACGGCGGGCGACGGGGCTGGCCAACGCACGGGGCGCGAGGGGAGGCAAGGAGACATGTTCAGGCCAGTGGTACGGCCTTAAACGGAACCTCCGGAACCGGCCGGAATCGAGGTCTCCGGCCGGGGACGAGGGGAGGCCGACCGCATGAAGGGGAAGACCCCACGGGTGCGGGAAGAATCACATCGGCGCCGTCAAGGCGCGCGCTCGGGGAGTGCGCGGCACAGAGCGCACGCGGCCACGGTGGGGGCGCACGCGCCGGAGTGCGTCACATCAGGGGCGTGAGGAACCGGCGCAGCCGTTCCTCGTACTCCTCCGGGTCGGCGTTCCACATCGCGCCGTGCGGGGCGTCCGGGACGGTGTGCAGGGCCACCCGGTCGGGGCGCCGCTCGGCGAGCCGGCGGGAGTGGACCCAGGGGGCCACGGTGTCGTCGGGGCCGTGCGCGATCAGGGTGGGCACGGTGAGCTGTTCCGGGTCGACGGGGTCGGCGGCGTGGTCGGCGTGCAGGCGGGCGCGGCCCTGGGCGGCGCGCACCGCGAGCGGCAGCAGGGGCTCGGGGGTGTGCCGGGCCTGGGCGAGGGCACGCAGGGTGGCCTCCCAGCTGAGCACCGGGGAGTCCAGGACCAGCCCGGAGATCCGCTCGCGCAGCGTCGAGTGGACGGCGGCGCGCAGCGCCATGGTGGCGCCGGTGGACCAGCCGTACAGGACGACGCGGCGGGCGCCGTAGCGGACGGCGTAGCGGATCGCCGCGTCCAGGTCGCGCCACTCGCTCTCGCCGAGGTGGTTCAGGCCGTCCGGGGGGCGCGGGGCGCCGAGGTCGCCGCGGTAGGAGAGGGCGAGCACCGGCAGGCGCCGGGCGTGCAGGAACGCCATGACGTTCATGGGGTGCTCGCGGGTGGTGCCGAGGCCGTGCACGGCGATCACCCAGGTGTCCCGGTGGCCGGGCACGAACCAGGCGGGCAGCGGGCCGAGTTCGCCGGGCAGGTCGACGTCCGCGTAGTCCAGGCCCAGGGCCGTGCCCGGGTTGCCGACATGGACGTTGGCGGTGAGCCAGGCCCGGTCGCCGGTCTCGAAGGTGCCGTGGGTCACCCGCTCCAGCCGCCGCACGACGGTGTCGGCGGTCTCCGCCGCGGACTCCAGGACGGCGCCGACGACCGCGTGCGAGCCGTCGCCGGCCAGGCCGTAGGTGCCGGGGCGCAGCGAGGCGAGGTCACGGGTGAGGGTGATCCGGCCGGCCGCGGTGCCGTGGACGGTGAGCCGGGGTTCGGTGGGCAGGGGCCGGCCGGGCGGTGCCTTCAGCGCGGCGTCACTGGCGAACCGCCCCGCGGCCACGCCGGCCGCACCGGCGGCCAGGACGGCACCGACGGCGGCTGCCGTGACTTTGACTGGGCGCACCTGTCCAGTGTCCGGGCGGACTCCGGTGTCGGCCAGCGGGGGACGGAGAAATCGACGAAGCCACTGGATCCGCCTTCCCGCCAGGCCGGGGTTCACCCCTCCGTCTGGCCGTATCCCTTCAGCTTTTCCCCCGCCTCCGCCAGCTGGCCGGGCGAGAGCAGGCTCGGGGTCAGGCCCGGCACCGAGGACGCCGTCAGCCACAGGCGGCACATCCACTCCAGCTGGGCGGTGCGGTCGTAGGCCTGGGTCAGGGTGGAGCCGTAGGTGATCGTGCCGTGGTTCTGGAGGAGGCAGCCGGAGCGGCCGGTCAGGGCGCGGAGCATGTTCTCGGCCAACTCATCACTGCCGTAGGTGGCATAAGGGGCAACCCGGACAGGGCCGCCGAGGTCCGCCGCCATGTAGTGGATCGCCGGCAGTTCGGGGACGAGCGTGGAGACGGCCGTCGCGTGGACGGCGTGTGTGTGGACGACGGCGGCGGCGCCGGTGCTGCCGTAGATCGCGAGATGCATCGGCAGTTCACTGGTCGGGACCAGGGTGCCGAGGACCTGGCGGCCGGTGAGGTCGACGCCGGTCACGTCGTCCGGGGTGAGCCGGTCGTAGGGCACGCCCGACGGCGTGACCAGCACGGTGTCGCCGACGCGGACAGAGACGTTGCCGGAGGTGCCGACGACGAGTCCGTCGGACACGGTGCGGCGGGCGGTGGCGACGAGTTCACCCCAGGCCTCCGCCTCCGCCGCGCGCGCGTCCCGCCTTCGCCGTTCCGGCCCGCCTGGCGCGCCGGAGCGTCCGTCCCGTCCGCCGCGTTCGTCCCGCCCTTGCTCACCCATGGCCCGATCCTGCCAGGCGGCACCCCGAACCGGCCGCGCGGCAGGGCACCGTGGATCGTCCGGCACGGCCCGGCGCACGCGGGGACGCCGCCTGCCAAGTGACCAGAATCTCTTCACCGGGACGACGGACCGGTCGAACTCGCCCGCCCGGGGGCCGCCGGCCAAGCGGCGACTGGGGCGCCGGACCGGAAACGGAAGGGCGACCCTCTCTCATTGACACCCCCAAGCCCACCTCAGTTCACCTGTCGTTCACCCAGGTTGCCTACGGTCCAACAGCCAATGACTTCGAAAGATTGCCTGGGTAAATGGAAAGCTTCTCGCTGATCCTCGCGATTGTGGTGATCACCGCACTCGCGTTCGATTTCACGAACGGTTTCCACGACACCGCCAACGCGATGGCCACGACCATCTCGACCGGTGCGCTCAAGCCCAAGATCGCGGTGGCCATGTCCGCCGCGCTCAATCTGGTGGGCGCCTTCCTCTCCGTGGAGGTCGCCAACACGATCTCCAAGGGTCTCGTCGACGAGAACGGCATTCGTCCCGAGGTCATCTTCGCCGCGCTGGTCGGCGCCATCCTCTGGAATCTCGTGACCTGGCTGGTGGGCCTGCCCTCCAGCTCCTCGCACGCCCTCATGGGCGGTCTGATCGGCGCCACCGTCGCCTCCGCCGGATTCGGCGCGGTCCACGGCGACGTGCTCGTCACCAAGGTCCTGCTCCCGGCGGTCGCCGCCCCGGTGGTCGCGGGACTCGCGGCGGCGGTCTCCACCCGGTTCTCCTACGCGATCGGCGAGAACGCCGACGACAACGCCACCCGCAAGGGCTTCCGCGTCGGCCAGATCGCCTCCGCCGGACTCGTCTCGCTCGCGCACGGCACCAACGACGCGCAGAAGACGATGGGCATCATCACCCTCGCGCTGATCGCGGGCGGCTCGATAGCCCCCGGCTCGAACCCTCCCACCTGGGTCATCCTCTCGGCCGGTCTGGCCATCGCGCTCGGCACCTACATCGGCGGCTGGCGGATCATCCGCACCATGGGCAAGGGCCTGACCGACCTCCAGCCGCAGCAGGGCTTCGCCGCCCAGACCAGCGCGGCCACCGCCATCCTGGCCTCCTCGCACCTCGGCTTCTCCCTCTCCACCACGCACGTCGTCTCCGGTTCCGTGATGGGCGCCGGCCTCGGCCGCAAGGGCGGCACGGTCCGCTGGTCCACCGCGACCCGGATGCTGGTCGCCTGGCTGCTCACCCTCCCGGCCGCCGCGCTGGTCGGCGCGCTCGCCGAGTCCGTGACCGACCTCGGCGACTGGGGCACGGCGGTCGTCGCGGTCTTCCTGGTGGCCTCCAGCGCCGCCATCTGGAAGCTGTCCCGCCGCGAGGTCGTGGACAGCGGCAACGTCAACGACACCGGGGCCGCCGAGCCGGACGGCGTGGTGACCGCGGCGATCGCCGCCGTGACCCCACCGCCCGCCGGCCCGGTCACCGACGGCCTCACCGCCACCATCCCCGCCCCGGCCCCCGCTCCCGCCCCGTCCGCCGCTCCCGCGACCGACCCGGCCGCCACCGTCTGACCCCGAGGAAGAAGCGACATGAACATCGACTGGGCAGCCATCGGCTCCGTCTTCGGCGTCAGCCTCGTGGTCACGGTGGGCCTGGTGGCCCTGTTCACCCTCGGCATCAAGGGCCTGTCCGCCCGCGAACGCGCCACTGCCCAGGGCGGCTCGGCGACCCTGGCCGCGACGGCCGCCTGGCTCTGCTTCACCGGCTGCGCGGCCGCCGTGGCCTGGGGCATCCACCTGATCGTGGCCAAGGCCTGACTCGAGGAGGCCTCGCCGGCGCCAGGAAGGCTCCTCTCCCGTCCGTCCGGAGAGGAGCCTTCGGCATGCCCCACCCGCCTCGTTGGGCAACCGGTGTGGGCCTTCCCACACACTCCCCTCCCAGGTCAACGGCAGGTTGACGGGTCTTCCGGGGGCGTGGTGGACTGCCGGAGCCATGTACGGCGGCAAGGGAGGAAGCCGGTGTGAATCCGGCGCGGTCCCGCCACTGTCACCGGGGAGCAGTCCCCGGAAGCCAGGAACTCCCGCCGCCGTTCTCGTCGAACCAGGGCGTGGACACCCTGAGTGAGGACACAGAGCCATGCGCGGCTGCCGTTCGAGGTTCAGTACCCGGCCCCTCCGCCACCCCGCGGCCGGCTGAGCCGATGGGTGCCGATCGCGTCTTCGCGTACGGTGCCGCCGCCGGCCTTCTCGGTGATCTGCTGCTCGGCGATCCGCGCCGCGGGCATCCGGTCGCCGTGTTCGGGCGGGCGGCCGGGACGGTGGAGCGGGTGCTGTGGCGGGACCACCGCGGGTGGGGCGCGCTGCACACCGCCGTGTGCGCGGGCGGCGCCGTGGCGCTGGGAGTTGTGGCCCAGCGGGCCGTACGACCGTCCACCGCCGCGTCCGTGGCCCTGACCGGCGCGGCCACCTGGGCCGTGGTCGGCGGTACCTCGCTCGCCCGGGAGGCCCGCGCCATCGGACGTCGTCTGGCGGCGGGCGACGTCGAGGCGGCCCGCGCCCGGCTGCCCCATCTGTGCGGCCGGGACCCGCAGGCCCTGGACGCCGACGGGATCGCCCGTGCGGTCGTGGAGTCCGTCGCCGAGAACACGAGCGACGCGGTCGTCGGGGCGCTGGTGTGGGGGGCCGTGGCAGGTGTGCCGGGGCTGCTCGGCTTCCGGGCCGTGAACACCCTGGACGCCATGGTGGGCCACAGGTCGGCCCGTCACCGGCGCTTCGGCTGGGCTTCCGCGCGGCTGGACGACGTGGCCGGGTGGCCGGGGGCGCGGCTCACCGCCGCGCTGGCCGCCGTGGCCGGGGACGACCCGCGCGGGGCCGTACGGGCCTGGCGGGCCGACGCGGCGCGGCATCCGAGTCCCAACGCGGGTCCCGTGGAGGCGTCGTTCGCGGGAGCGTTGGGGGTACGGCTCGGGGGGACGTTGTCGTACGGCGGCCGGGTCGAGCACCGGCCGGTGCTGAACGGGGAGGGGCGGACCGTGCACGTGGCGGACATCGAGCGGGCGGTGCGGTTGTCGCGGCGGGTGGGGTGGCTGGCGCTGGGGGTGAGCGCGGCCGCGGCGCTGCTGCGCGGGGCGTGCCCGGGAAGGACGTCATGAACAACGGCGGTCTCCTGGTGGCCGGTACCACCTCCGACGCCGGCAAGAGCGTCGTCACCGCCGGTGTCTGCCGGTGGCTGGTGCGGCAGGGCGTGAAGGTCGCGCCGTTCAAGGCGCAGAACATGTCCCTCAACTCGTTCGTGACGCGGGACGGGGCCGAGATCGGGCGGGCCCAGGCCATGCAGGCGCAGGCCTGCCGGGTGGAGCCGACCGCGCTCATGAACCCGGTGCTGCTCAAGCCCGGCGGCGAGCGGAGCAGTCAGGTCGTGCTGCTCGGCAAGCCGGTCGGTGAACTGAGTGCGCGCGGCTACCACGGCGGGCGGCAGCGGCAGTTGCTCGGGACCGTGCTCGACTGCCTCGCCGAGTTGCGGGGCACGTATGACGCGGTGATCTGTGAGGGAGCGGGCAGTCCGGCGGAGATCAACCTGCGCCGCACCGACATCGTGAACATGGGGATCGCCCGCAACGCCGGGCTGCCCGTGCTGGTGGTCGGGGACATCGACCGCGGAGGCGTGTTCGCGTCGTTCTTCGGCACCGTCGCCCTGCTCTCACCGCAGGACCAGGAACTCGTCGCCGGGTTCCTCGTCAACAAGTTCCGGGGGGACGTCTCCCTGCTGCAGCCGGGCCTCGACATGCTGCACGGGCTCACCGGGCGGCGCACCTACGGCGTCCTGCCCTTCCGGCACGGGCTCGGGATCGACGAGGAGGACGGGCTCCGGGTCTCCCTGCGCGGGACCGTCCGGGAGTCGAACACCGCCCCGCCCCTCGGTCCGGACGTGCTGCGGGTCGCCGTCTGCGCGATCCCGCTGATGTCCAACTTCACGGACGTGGACGCACTGGCCGCCGAACCGGGCGTCGTGGTGCGGTTCGTGGACCGGCCGGAGGAACTCGCCGACGCCGATCTCGTCATCGTCCCCGGCACCCGGGGGACGGTCCGTGCCCTGGAGTGGCTGCGCGAGCGGGGGCTCGCGGACGCGCTGCGGCGCCGGGCCGCCGAGCAGCGGCCGGTGCTCGGCATCTGCGGTGGCTTCCAGATCCTCGGGGAGCGCATCGAGGACGACGTCGAGAGCCGGCTGGGCCGGGTGGACGGGCTCGGCGTGCTGCCGGTGCAGGTCCGGTTCGCCCACGAGAAGACGCTGACCCGGCCCGTCGGGGAGGCCCTGGGCGAGCCGGTCGAGGGGTACGAGATCCACCACGGGGTCGCCGACGTCCAGGGCGGTGAGCCGTTCCTGGACGGGTGCCGGGTCGGGCAGACCTGGGGCACGCACTGGCACGGCTCCCTGGAGTCGGACGGCTTCCGCCGGGCCTTCCTGCGCGAGGTGGCGGCCGCGGCGGGCCGCCGGTTCGTGCCGGCCCCCGACACCTCGTTCGCCGCGCTGCGCGAGGAGCAGCTCGACCGGCTCGGCGACCTGATCGAACAGCACGCGGACACGGACGCGCTCTGGCGGCTCATCGAGTCGGGCGCGCCGCAAGGACTGCCTTTCATCCCACCGGGAGCGCCCGCATGAGCACTGTGTTGTTGTTGTCGACCGCGGACACCGATCTGCTGGCGGCCCGAGCCGCCTCCGGTGCCGGCTACCGGATCGGCAATCCGACGCGCGTCGACGTCACGGAGGAGCTGCCCGCGCTGATGGACGGCGCGGACATCGCCGTCGTACGGCTGCTCGGCGGCAGGCGGGCCTGGGAGGACGGGCTCGCCGCGCTGCAGGCCGCCGGGATCCCGACCGTGCTGCTGGGCGGCGAGGCGGTGCCGGACGCCGAGCTGATGGCGGAGTCGTCGGTGCCCGCGGGCGTGGTCGCGGAGGCCCTCAGGTACCTCGTCGAGGGCGGCCCCGACAACCTGCTGGAGCTGTCCCGGTTCCTGTCCGACACCGTGCTGCTGACCGGCGAGGGGTTCGTCGAGCCGCGGAAGATGCCCGAGTACGGCGTCCACGGCGAGCGCCCGGTCGTGGCCGGGCGTCCCACGGTCGGCGTGCTCTTCTACCGGGCCCATGAACTGAGCGGCAACACCGGCTTCGTGGACACCCTGTGCGACGCGATCGAGGCGCACGGCGCCAACGCCCTCCCGGTGTACTGCGGTTCGCTGCGCGGGGCGGACGCCGGACTGTACGAACTGCTGGGCCGGGCCGACGCGCTGGTGGCCACCGTGCTGGCGGCCGGCGGCACGCACGCCTCGCATGCCTCGGCCGGCGGCGACGAGGAGGCCTGGGACATCGGGGCGCTCGCCGAGCTGAACGTGCCGGTGCTGCAGGGCCTGTGCCTCACCTCCTCGCGCGCGGCCTGGGACGAGTCGGACGCCGCGCTCTCCCCCATGGACGCGGCGATGCAGGTCGCCATCCCGGAGTTCGACGGACGGCTGATCACGGTCCCCTTCTCCTTCAAGGAGCAGGGCCCCGACGACGTCCCGGTCTACGTCGCCGACCCGGAACGGGCCGGGCGTGTCGCCGGGATCGCCGTACGGCACGCGGTGCTCCGGCACAAGCCGAACGCCGAGAAGAAGGTGGCGCTGGTCTTCACCGCCTACCCGACCAAGCACTCCCGGGTCGGCAACGCGGTCGGCCTGGACACGCCCGCTTCGGCGGTCCGGGTGCTGGACGCGCTCCGGGACGCCGGTTACCGGGTGTCCGGACACCCCGCCGAGGGCGACGAGCTGATCCACCGGCTGATCGCGGCCGGCGGCCACGACGTGGAGTGGCTGACCGAGGAGCAGCTGGCCGCCGCGCCCGCGCGGGTGCCGCTGGCGGACTACCGGGCGTGGTTCGCGAAGCTCGACCCGCAGCTGCGGGACGCGATGACCGAGGCGTGGGGCGAACCGCCGGGCGGCCTCTACGTCGACGGCGACGACATCGTGCTCGCGTCGCTGCGGTTCGGGAACGTCGTGGTCATGATCCAGCCGCCGCGCGGCTTCGGGGAGAACCCGATCGCGATCTACCACGACCCGGACATGCCGCCCTCGCACCACTACCTGGCGGCCTACCGGTGGCTGGAGAACAGTTTCGGCGCGGACGCGATCGTGCACATGGGCAAGCACGGCACGCTGGAGTGGCTGCCGGGCAAGGGTCTCGGGCTGAGCGCCGGCTGCGCGCCGGACGCGGTCCTCGGCGAGCTCCCGCTGGTCTACCCGTTCATCGTCAACGACCCCGGCGAGGGCACCCAGGCCAAGCGGCGCGGCCACGCCACGGTCGTCGACCACCTGGTGCCGCCGATGGCCCGTGCCGACACCTACGGCGACCTGGCCAAGCTGGAGCAGCTGCTCGACGAGTACGCGCTGGTGTCGGATCTGGACCCGGCGAAGGCGCCGGCCGTCCGCGCCCAGATCTGGACCCTGGTGAAGGCGGCCGAGCTCCACCACGACCTGCACGTGGACGAGCAGCCGGAGGACGGCGACTTCGACGAGTTCGTCATGCACATCGACGGCTACCTCTGCGAGATCAAGGACGTGCAGATCCGCGACGGTCTGCACGTCCTCGGCGGCGGCCCGGTCGGCGAGCCGCGGGTGAACCTGGTGCTGGCCGTGCTGCGCGCCTCGCAGGTGTGGGGCGGGCAGGCGAACGCGCTACCGGGGCTCAGGGCCTCCTTCGCGGCCCATTTCGGGCTCGACGAGAAGGAGTTGCTGGCCGAGCCGGGCGCGCCGGTGAAGGTGCCGGTGGAGCTGACGGACCTCGTCGAGGGCCCCTCGCGCACCGCGGCCGACGCGATCGACCTGCTGGAGCAGCTGTGCCGCCGGGTCGCGGAGGGCATGGAGCAGCGGGACTGGGCGGCCGCCGAGAGCCGTGCGCTGGTACGGGAGGTCCTCGGCACCGAACTCCCCACGGCGGTCGCGGTGCTGGAGTTCGCGTGCACCGAGGTCGTACCGCGGCTCGCGCGGACCACCGACGAGATCGGGCACATCCTCAGGGCCCTGGACGGCGGTTACGTCCCGGCCGGGCCGTCCGGCTCCCCCACCCGCGGCCTGGTCAACGTGCTGCCCACCGGCCGGAACTTCTACTCGGTGGACCCCAAGGCCATCCCGTCCCGGCTGAGTTGGGAGGTCGGCCAGTCGCTCGCGGACTCGCTGGTGCAGCGGTACCTGAGCGACACCGGCGCGTACCCGAAGTCCGTCGGCCTGACGGTGTGGGGCACCTCCGCGATGCGCACCCAGGGCGACGACATCGCCGAGATCCTGGCGCTGCTGGGCTGCCGGCCGGTCTGGGACGACGCGTCGCGGCGGGTGACCGGCTTCGAGGTGATCCCGCCGGACGAGCTGGGCCGGCCGCGCATCGACGTCACGGTCCGCATCTCCGGGTTCTTCCGGGACGCGTTCCCGCACGTGGTCGGGTTGATCGACGACGCGGTGCGGGCGGTGGCCGAGCTGGACGAGCCCGCCGAGTCGAACTACGTGAAGGCCCACGCCGACGAGGACACCGCCGAGCACGGCGACCGGCGGCGCGCGACCGCCCGGGTCTTCGGCTCCAAGCCGGGAGCGTACGGGGCCGGGCTGCTGCCCCTGATCGACGCCCGCAACTGGCGCTCCGACGCGGACCTCGCCGAGGTGTACGCGGTCTGGGGCGGCTACGCCTACGGGCGCGGGCTGGACGGGCGGGCGGCGCGCGGGGACATGGAGACCGCGTTCCGGCGGATCGCGGTCGCCGCGAAGAACGTCGACACCCGCGAGCACGACCTGGTCGACGCCGACGACTACTTCCAGTACCACGGCGGCATGGTCGCGATGGTCCGCCACCTGACCGGCGCCAACCCCGAGGCGTACGTGGGCGATTCGGCCACCCCCGACCAGGTGCGGACCCGCACCCTCGGCGAGGAGACGCACCGCGTCTTCCGAGCCCGGGTGGTCAACCCCCGCTGGATGGCGGCCATGCGCCGGCACGGCTACAAGGGCGCCTTCGAGATGGCGGCGACCGTCGACTACCTCTTCGGGTACGACGCCACCGCGGGCGTGGTCGACGACTGGATGTACGAGAAGCTCAGCGCCGAGTACGTCTTCGACGCGGAGAACCGGGACTTCATGAAGAAGTCCAACCCGTGGGCGCTGCGCGGCATCACCGAACGGCTCCTGGAGGCCGCCGACCGGGGCCTGTGGGCCGAGCCGGACGCGGACACCCTGGAACGGCTGCGCACCACCTACCTTGAGCTCGAAGGCGACCTGGAAGGCACCTCGGAGGGCGACGACCAGTGAGTACCCCGTTCCCGTTCACGGCCGTCGTCGGACAGGACGACCTGCGGCTCGCGCTGCTGCTGAACGCCGTCTCGCCGGCGGTCGGCGGCGTGCTGGTGCGCGGCGAGAAGGGCACCGCCAAGTCGACGGCGGTACGCGCACTCTCGGCGCTGCTGCCGGCCGTCGACGTCGTCGCCGGCTGCCGTTTCTCCTGCGACCCGGCCGCGCCCGATCCGGCCTGCCCGGACGGCCCGCACCACCCGCCCGGCGCCTTCGAGTCCCGCCCGGCGCGCATGGTCGAGCTGCCGGTGGGTGCCTCCGAGGACCGGCTGGTGGGCGCGCTCGACATCGAACGCGCTCTGGCGGAGGGCGTGAAGGCCTTCGAGCCGGGCCTGCTGGCCGACGCGCACCGGGGCATCCTCTACGTCGACGAGGTCAACCTCCTCCACGACCACCTGGTCGACCTGCTGCTGGACGCGGCCGCGATGGGCGCCTCGTACGTGGAACGCGAGGGCGTGTCGGTCCGGCACGCGGCCCGGTTCCTGCTCGTCGGGACGATGAACCCCGAAGAGGGCGAGCTGCGGCCCCAGTTGCTCGACCGGTTCGGCCTCACGGTCGAGGTGGCCGCCTCCCGCGAGCCCGACCGGCGGGTGGAGGTCGTACGGCGGCGGCTCGCGTACGACGACGATCCGGCCGGGTTCGCGGCGCGCTGGGCGGGCGAGGAGGCCGCCGTCCGGCAACGGATCGTGGCGGCAAGGAAGTTGCTGCCGTCGGTGCGGCTGGGCGACGGGGCGTTGCGGCAGATCGCGGCGACCTGCGCGGCCTTCGAGGTCGACGGGATGCGCGCGGACATCGTGATGGCCCGGACGGCGACGGCGCTGGCCGCGTGGGCCGGGCGGACCGAGGTGCTCGCCGAGGACGTCCGGCAGGCCGCGCTGCTGGCGCTGCCGCACCGCCGGCGGCGCAACCCCTTCGACGCGCCGGGTCTCGACGAGGAGAAGCTGGACGAGACGCTTCAGGAGTTCGCCGGGCAGGACGAGAGCGACGACGACCCGGACCCGGACGGTCCCGGCGGCGGTGGCGGACAGCCGCGGCCCGACGAGGGGCCGCAGGGCGACGGTGGCACGGACGGCGCCGCCCGGCCCGAGGCCGGGGAGGGCGACGGGGTGCCGCGGCAGGCCGGTGGCGGCGAGCAGGCTCCGGTCCGGGCCGCCGAGCCCTTTCGCACCAAGGTGCTGAGCGTGCCCGGGATCGGCGAGGGGGCCGCCGGGCGGCGGTCCCGGGCGCGGACCGAGCACGGGCGGACCACGGGTGCGCGCCGGCCGCGGGGTGCGCTGACCAAGCTGCACCTGGCGGCGACCGTGCAGGCCGCCGCCCCGCACCAGCGGGCGCGCGGCCGCTCGGGGCCGGGGCTCGTGGTCCGGCGGGACGATCTTCGGCAGGCGACCCGGGAGGGCCGCGAGGGGAACCTCGTGCTGTTCGTGGTCGACGCGTCCGGCTCGATGGCGGCCCGGCAGCGGATGAGCGCCGTGAAGGGAGCCGTCCTGTCGCTGCTGCTCGACGCGTACCAGCGGCGGGACAAGGTGGGGCTGGTGACCTTCCGCGGTTCGTCGGCCGATGTGGCGCTGCCGCCGACCTCGTCGGTGGACGCGGCGGCGGCCCGGCTGGAGTCGCTGCCCACCGGGGGGCGTACGCCGCTCGCGGCCGGGCTGCTCAGGGCACACGACGTGCTGCGGGTGGAGCGGTTGCGGGACCCGGCACGGCGGGCGCTGGTGATCGTGGTGACCGACGGCCGTGCCACCGGCGGGACCGAGCCGGTCGCCCTCGCGGGGCGGGCGGCCCGGCTGTTCGCGGCCGGCCAGGTGGCCTCGGTGGTCGTGGACTGCGAGTCGGGGCCGGTGCGGCTGGGGCTCGCCGGGCGGTTGGCGGGTGAGCTGGGCGGTACCGCGGTGACCCTCGACGCACTGCGGGCGGACTCGATCGCCGGGCTGGTGAAGGACGTGCAGGGTCGTTCGAGGAGGGCCGCGTAATGCCGCAGGGACAGCCGAGTGCGGTGCCCGACGACGGGCTGACGACCCGGCAGCGCCGCAACCGGCCGCTGGTGGTCGTGCACACGGGCGTCGGGAAGGGCAAGTCCACCGCCGCGTTCGGGCTCGCGCTGCGGGCCTGGAACCAGGGGTGGCCGATCGGGGTGTTCCAGTTCGTCAAGTCGGCGAAGTGGAAGGTCGGCGAGGAGAACGCGCTGCGGGTGCTGGGCGCCTCCGGCGAGGGCGGGACCGTCGCCTGGCACAAGATGGGCGAGGGGTGGTCCTGGGTCCAGCGCGACGCGCAGCTGGACAACGAGGAGAAGGCCCGGGAGGGCTGGGAGCAGGTCAAGCGGGATCTGGCGGCCGAGACCTACCGGCTGTACGTGCTGGACGAGTTCGCGTACCCGATGCACTGGGGGTGGGTGGACACCGACGAGGTCGTCGAGGTGCTGCGGAACCGGCCCGGGACCCAGCATGTCGTGATCACGGGGCGGAACGCGCCGGAGAAGCTGGTCGACCTCGCCGACCTCGTCACCGACATGTCCAAGGTCAAGCATCCGATGGACGCGGGGCAGAAGGGGCAGAGGGGCATCGAGTGGTGACGTCCTCGTCCGTGCCCCGGCTGGTCGTCGCCGCGCCGTCGTCGGGCAGCGGGAAGACCACCGTCGCCACGGGGCTGATGGCCGCGTTCGCCGCGCGGGGGCTCGCGGTGTCCCCGCACAAGGTCGGGCCGGACTACATCGACCCCGGGTACCACGCGCTCGCGACCGGGCGGGTGGGGCGGAACCTCGACGCGTACCTGTGCGGGCCGGAGCTGATCGGTCCGCTGTTCGCGCACGGTGCGCGCGGCTGTGACCTGGCCGTCGTCGAAGGGGTGATGGGGCTGTACGACGGGGCCGCGGGGGAAGGGGAGCTGGCGTCCACGGCCCAGGTGGCCAAGCTGTTGCGGGCGCCGGTGGTGCTGGTCGTGGACGCGTCGTCGCAGTCGCGGTCGGTGGCGGCGCTGGTGCACGGGTTCGCGTCGTGGGATCCGCAGGTGCGGGTCGGGGGCGTGATCCTGAACAAGGTGGGGTCGGACCGGCACGAGGAGTTGCTGCGGGAGGCGCTCGACGCTGCGGGGGTGCCGGTGCTGGGGGTGTTGCGGCGGGTGGCGCAGGTGGGTACGCCCTCTCGGCACCTGGGGTTGGTGCCGGTGGCGGAGCGGCGGGGGGAGGCGGTGGCGGCGGTGGCGGCGATGGCTGCGCAGGTCGCCGGGGGGTGTGATCTGGAGGCGCTGATGGGGGTGGCGCGGGGGGCCGGGGCGCTGCCGGGTGCGGTGTGGGACGCGGCTGAGGCCTTGGTTTCCTCGACCCCGCCGCCCCTGCCCGTCCCATCACCAGGGGCTGCCGCCCCCTCGACCCCGCCTTCGGGGGCTGCCGCCCCCGAACCCCCGCTCCGGCCTGAACGGCCTGGTCCTCAAACTCCCCCAGAGGGGGCACCCCCAGACGGGCTGCAGGGAGTGCGGGACGGCCTTCGTCCTCGGACGCCGGACCGGCTGGCGGGGGTGCGGGTCGCCGTTGCTGGTGGGGCCGCGTTCAGTTTCTCCTATGCCGAGCATGCCGAGTTGCTTGCCGCCGCCGGTGCCGAGGTCGTGTCCTTTGATCCGCTTCGGGACGAGCGGCTGCCCGAGGGGACGCACGGGCTGGTGATCGGGGGCGGGTTTCCGGAGGTGTACGGCGCGGAGTTGTCGGCCAACGAGGCGCTGCGCAAGGACGTCGCCGCTCTCGCGGAGCGCGGTGCTCCCGTCGCCGCCGAGTGTGCCGGGCTGCTGTACCTGTGCCGGGAGCTGGACGGGCTTGCGATGTGCGGGGTGCTGGACGCGAGCGCGTGGATGTCGGAACGGCTGACCCTGGGGTACCGGGACGCCGTCGCCCTGAGTGACAGTGTGCTGGCCGTCGCCGGGACGCGGATGCGGGGGCACGAGTTCCACCGGACGGTGGTGGAGCCGGGGGCGGGGGCGGCTCCCGCGTGGGGGGTCCGTACGCCCCGGCCACGTGTCGAAGGTTTCGTACAGCGGGGTGTGCACGCCAGTTATCTGCACACGCACTGGGCGGCCGAGCCCGGTGTCGCCCGACGGTTCGTGGAGAGGTGCCGGACGTCATGAGCAGCAGCAGGTTGGTCGGGGTCGGCGTGGGGCCCGGTGACCCCGAGCTGGTGACCGTCAAGGGGGTCAACGCCCTGCGCGCGGCCGATGTCGTCGTGGTGCCCGTCATGGACAGCGGCGAGCGGGGGCGGGCCGAGGCCACCGTGCTGCACTACGTCGGCGCGGAGAAGGTCGTACGGGTCGTCTTCGCACTGAACGAGCGCAGTGACCGGGGGCGGCGGGAGGCCGCCTGGGACGCGGCGGGGGCCCGGGTCGCCGAGCTGCTGCGGGCGCACGGGACGGTCGCCTTCGCCACGATCGGGGATCCGAACGTCTACTCCACGTTCACGTATCTCGCGCAGACCATCGGCGAGCTGCTGCCCGGTGTCGTCGTCGAGACCGTGCCCGGGATCACCGCCATGCAGGACCTCGCCGCCCGCTCCGGGGCCGTGCTCACCGAGGGGACCGAGCCGCTGACACTGGTGCCGGTGACGGCGGGCGCCGAGGTGCTCAAGGAGGCGCTGAGCGGGCCGGGGACGGTCGTCGCGTACAAGTTCGGGCGGCAGGCCGGCGAGGTCGTGGCGGCGCTGCGCGAGACCGGGCGGGTCGAGGACGCCGTGTGGGGGTCGGCGCTGGGACTGGCGGAGGAGTCCATCCGGCCCGCCGCCGAGCTGGACGGCGCCCCGCTGCCGTACCTCTCCACGCTCATCGCGCCCCCGCGCCGGGACGGCGGCAGAGGCGGGAAGCTGTGAGCCGGCGGGCGTCAGCCGGAGATCCCCACCACCAGCCAGATGAACGCCGCGCCGGCCACCGTGCACAGCAGCGTCGAGCGGGCCGGGTGCTCGTGGTGGGCCTCGGGCAGGATCTCCGCGGCGGCCAGGTAGAGCAGGACGCCGCCGAAGAGGCCGAGATAGCCGCCGAGCAGGGCCTCCGGGATGGTGACGAAGATCGTGGAGAGGGCGCCGAGGACCGGTGCGCAGGCGTCGGCGACCAGCATCGCCACCGCCCGGCGCCGCGCGTTGCCGTACAGGCTCGTGATCGTGAACGTGTTGAAGCCGTCCGCGAAGTCGTGGGCGACGACCGCGAGCGCGACCGCCGCGCCCATGCCGCCGCCCACCTGGAAGGCCGCGCCTATCGCCACCCCGTCCATCGCGCTGTGGCCGACCATCGCGCCGGCCGCCGTCAGACCCACCTCGGGCGCCCGGTGGTTGTGCTCGTCGGCGCCGTGCGCGGCCTGGCGGAGGGCCAGGGTGCGCTCCACCAGATGGGCCAGCAGGAAGCCGGCCACGAACAGCAGCAGGGCGGCCGGTACGCCGAAGACCTGCCGGCCGGCCGCGCGCAGCGCCTCCGGCAGCAGGTCGAGGCCGACCACCCCGAGCATCAGACCGCCGGCCAGGCCCAGGACCAGGTGACGACGGTCGGTCACACGCTGTGCCGTCCAGCCGCCGGCCAGCGTCATCAGGAACGCGCCGAGCGCGACGAAGACCGCCATGTGCTCTTGCTATCCGATCGACCCGCCCCAGCGCACATCCTGCAGCACCAGTAACACCCTTTGTCCAGAGAGGACCGAAATTTCATGGCCGATGCCACTGCCGCCGCCCCCACCGGCAAGGTGACCTTCGTCGGGGCCGGCCCCGGCGCCGCCGACCTGCTGACGTTCCGGGCCGCGCGGGCGATCGCCGAGGCCGACGTGGTGATCTGGGCCGCGAGCCTGGTCCAGGCGGAGGTCCTGCAGCACGCGCGCGAGGACGCGGAGATCCTCGACTCCGCGACGATGTCGCTGGAGGACGTCGTCGCCGTGTACGAGCGGGCGCGGGCGGAGGGGCTGCGGGTGGCCAGGATCCACTCCGGGGACCCGGCGCTGTGGGGCGGTACGCAGGAGCAGGTCGACCGGTGCACCGGGCTCGGGGTCGAGGTCGAGATCGTGCCGGGTGTCTCCTCGTTCTCGGCCGTGGCCGCGCTGGCCCGGCGTGAGCTGACCATCCCCGAGGTGGCGCAGTCCGTCGTGCTGACCCGGCTCGGCGGCGGCAAGACGCCGATGCCGCCGGGCGAGGAGGTGCGGGAGTTCGCGCGGCACGGCACCACCATGGCGATCTTCCTCTCCGCGGCGCGCAGCGGACAGCTGGTGCGCGAGCTGCTGGAGGGCGGTTACCCGACGTCGACCCCGGTCGTCGTCGCGCATCAGGCGACGTGGCCGGAGGAGCTGATCGTCAGGTGCACGATCGGGACGCTGGAGGAGACGGTCAAGGAGCACAAGCTCTGGAAGCACACCCTCTTCCTGGTCGGCCCGGCGCTGGACGCCCACGGCACCCGCTCGCACCTGTACCACCCTGGGCACTTCCACGGCTTTCGCAAGGCCGACCCCGAGGCCCGGCGGGCGCTGCGCGAGCGGGGGGCGAGTACGTGATCACGGTCGTCGGTACGGGGACGGGCGCACCGCTTCCGCCCGAGGTGCCGGCCGACGCCCGGCTGGTCGTCGGGGGGCGGCGCCATCTGGACGCCGTACGGCTGCCGGAGGGGGCCGAGCGGGTCGTCCTCGGGCCGCTGGCGCCGGCCCTCGACACCATCGAGGAGTACCTCGCCGAGGACCGGCCCGTGACCGTGCTGGCCTCGGGGGACCCAGGGTTCTTCGGGGTCGTGCGGGTGCTGGCCGAGCGGTTCGGCGCGCAGGCGCTGGACGTCCGCCCCGGGGTGTCGTCCGTCGCCGCCGCGTTCGCGCGGGTCGGGCTGCCGTGGGACGACGCGGTGGTGGTGAGCGCACACGGGCGGGAGCCGCGTACCGCGGTCAACGTGTGCCGGGCGCATCCCAAGGTGGCGGTGCTGACCGGGCCGGGGGCCGGACCGGCGGAGCTGGGAGCGGCACTGCGGCCCGCCTTCGGCACACCACCGGCCGGGCCCACGCCCGCACCCTCCGACCCGCACGCCGCATCCACCTCCGGCCCTGCCGAGCCTCCTGCCCCTGCCGAGCCTGCCGGCCTCGCCGTGCCTGCCGGCCTCGCCGTGCCTGCCGGCCTCGCCGTGCCTGCCGGCCTCGCCGTGCCTGCCGGCCTTGCCAGGCCTGCCGCGCCTTCCGGTCCTGCCGGGACTGCCAGCTCTGCCGGGACTACCGGGACTACCGGGACTACCGGGACTACCGGGACTGCCGGGACTACCAGCTCTGCCGGGACTACCGGTCCTGCCGGGACTGCCAGCTCTGCCGGGACTACCGGTCCTGCCGGGACTGACAGCTCTGCCGGGACTACCGGGACTGCCGAGCCTTCTGGTCCTGCCGGGACTGCCGGGTCTGCCGGGTGTTCGCGATCTTCGGTGGCCTCCGATCCTTCTGGGCTCTCAGGGCGATCGGTGGTGGCGCCGTCCGGTGGGCGGGTTCTCGTCGTCGCCTCGGCGTTGGGCTCCGCGCGGGAGCGGGTCGAGTGGGTCACGCCCGCCGAGGCCGCCGCCCGGGACTGGGGGCCGGACGTCAGCGTGGTGCTGTGCCTCGACCCGGCACGCACGCTCGGCGGTGTGCGCACGGTCGCCGGTGTGCCGGCCGGGCCCGCCGGATGGGCCCTGGACGAGCGGGAGTTCGCGCACCGCGACTCGATGATCACCAAGTTCGAGGTGCGGGCGCTGGCGCTGGCCCGGCTCGGGCCGCGCCTGGGCGACCTGGTCTGGGACGTCGGCGCGGGCTCCGGGTCCGTGGCGGTGGAGTGCGCGCGGCTCGGCGCCGCCGCCGTGGCCGTGGAGAAGACGCCGGACGGGGTGGAGCGGATCGCGGCCAACGCGCGGGCGCACGGGGTGTCCGTGGACGTGGTGTGCGGCACGGCACCGGATGCCTTGGCCGTGCTCCCCGATCCCGACGCCGTGTTCGTCGGCGGGGGCGGAGCCGACCTGCCCGCCGTCGTCACCGCCTGCGCGCTGCGCGCCCGGCGGACCGTGGTGGTCGCGATGGCCGCCCTGGACCGGGTGCCGGCGGCGCGCGAGGCGCTCACCGGAGCCGGGTTCTCCTGCGACGGCGTGCTGCTGCAGTCCTCCCGGCTCGCGCCGCTGCCGGGCGACGTGACCCGGCTGGCGGCGACCAATCCCGTGTTCCTGTTGTGGGGGACCCGAACCCCCCTCTCTGACGAAGGAGTTGCCCAGTGATCGGCCTCATTTCCGCCACCGCGGCGGGGGCGGCGGCGCGCGACCGGCTGGCCGCGGCGTGGCCGGACCGCACGCGGGTGTACGACGGTCCCGTCAAGGACGCCGTACGGTCCGCGTTCGCGGAGTGCGAGCAACTGGTGTGCTTTCTGGCCACGGGCGCGGTGGTCCGGCTGATCGCCCCGCTGCTGGGCGGCAAGGCGACCGACCCGGGGGTGGTCTGTGTCGACGAGGGCGGGCGGTTCGCCGTGTCGCTGGTCGGGGGGCACGGCGGCGGGGCGAACGAACTCGCCGTCGAGGTGGGCGAGGCGCTGGCCGCGCAGCCGGTGGTGACCACCGCGACCGACGCGGTCGGGCTGCCCGGCCTGGACACCCTCGGCCTCCCGGTCGAGGGCTCGGTGGCGGCCGTCTCCCGGGCCCTGCTGGACGGCGAACCGGTGGCGTTGCGCGCCGAGCTGCCGTGGCCGCTGCCCCCGCTGCCGCTGGCCGAGGAGGGCGCCCACGCCGTCCGGGTGACCGACCGCGCGGTCGAACCCGCCGGGAACGAGGTGCTGGTGCGCCCGCCGTCCCTCGTCGTCGGCGTCGGTGCCGCCAGGGACGTCCCCGCCGACGAGGTGCTCGGGCTCGTGGAGGAGGCGTTGCGGGACGCGGGCCTGTCCCCGCGCAGCATCGCCGAGCTCGCCACCGTCGACGCCAAGGCCGAGGAGCCCGGGATCGTCGCGGCGGCCCGGCGGCTCGGGGTCCCGCTGGTGACGTACCCCGCCGAGGAGCTGGCCGCGGTCCCGGTCCCGCACCCCTCCAACGCTCCGCTCGCCGCCGTCGGCACCCCCTCCGTCGCCGAGGCCGCGGCGCTCGTGCGCGGCGGTGAACTCCTCGTCCCCAAGCGGAAGTCACGGCGTCCGGACGGCCGGCCCGCCATGGCGACCTGCGCCGTCGTACGACGTCCCGCGCGCGGCCGGCTCGCGGTGGTCGGGCTCGGTCCCGGTGCCCGGGATCTGCTCACCCCGCGGGCCAGGACCGAACTCCGCCGCGCGGCCGTGCTGGTCGGCCTCGACCAGTACGTCGACCAGATCCGGGACCTGCTGCGGCCCGGCACCCGGATCCTGGAGTCGGGGCTCGGTGCCGAGGAGGAGCGGGCGCGTACCGCGGTCGCCGAGGCGCGCGCCGGGCATGCCGTCGCGCTCATCGGCAGCGGGGACGCGGGCGTGTACGCGATGGCCTCCCCCGCGCTCGCCGAGGCGTCGGACGACATCGACGTGATCGGCGTGCCCGGTGTCACGGCCGCGCTCGCCGCCGGGGCGGTCCTGGGCGCGCCACTCGGCCACGACCACGTCTCCATCAGCCTGTCGGACCTGCACACGCCGTGGGAGGTCATCGAGCGCCGGGTGCGCGCGGCGGCCGAGGCCGACATCGTGGTGACGTTCTACAACCCGCGGTCCCGGGGCCGCGACTGGCAGCTGCCCAAGGCGCTCGCGATCCTCGCCGGGCACCGTGAGCCGACGACGCCCGTCGGTGTCGTGCGCAACGCCTCGCGCCCCGACGAGTCCAGCCGGCTGACCACCCTGGGCGAACTGGACCCGGCCTGGGTGGACATGATGACGGTCGTGACCGTGGGCAACACGGCCACCCGGAACATCGCCGGGCGGATGGTCACCCCGCGCGGCTACCGCTGGCAGGAGCGCGCTCAGGAGGAGGGCGAGTGAACCGCGTGGTGCACCCCATCGAGCAGGAGTCCTTCCGGCGGCTGCGGGCCCGCCTGGACACCTCGCACTTCCCGCCGCTGACCCGGGCGGTGGTGGAGCGGGTCGTCCACTCCGCCGCCGACCTGGAGTACGCGACCGACCTGGTGACCGACGAGGACGCCCTGGTGCGGGCCCACGCGGCGCTGCACGCCGGGGCGCCGGTCGTCGTGGACGTGGAGATGGTCGCCGCCGGGATCACCCGCCGGGAGACCGTGTGCCGGCTGCGCGACGCCGAGCCGGGTCCCGGGCTGACCCGGTCGGCGCACGCGATCCGGCTCGCCTACGAGCAGGTCGGACCTGGCGCCCTGTGGGTGATCGGCAACGCGCCGACCGCCCTGGAGGAGCTGCTGACGCTGGACGCCTCCCCCGCGCTCGTCATCGGCCTGCCCGTCGGTTTCGTCGGCGCGACCGAGTCCAAGGCCGCGTTGCGGGCGAGCGGGCTGCCCGCCGTCAGCAACGTGTCCGAGAAGGGCGGTTCGGCGGTCGCCGCCGCCGCGCTCAACGCCCTGCTGTACCACCCCACTTCCGAGGAGACGCTGTGACCACCCCGCCCGCCCTGCTCATCGCCGGCCACGGCACCCGGGACGACGCCGGGGCCGAGGCGTTCCGCGCCTTCGTACGGGAACTGGGACGCCGCCACCCCGAACTGCCCGTCGCGGGCGGCTTCATCGAGCTGTCCCCGCCGCCGCTCGGCGACGCCGTGGCCGAGCTGGTGGCGCGAGGGGTGCGGCGGTTCGCCGCGGTGCCGCTGATGCTGGTCTCCGCCGGGCACGCCAAGGGCGACATCCCGGCCGCGCTGGCGCGGGAGAAGGAGCGGCACCCGGGCGTCTCGTACACCTACGGCCGTCCGCTGGGCCCGCACCCGGCCCTGCTGTCGGTCCTGGAGCGGCGGCTGGACGAGGCGATGGGCGGTTCCGCGCGGACCGTGGACGACCGCGCCGACGTGACCGTGCTGCTGGTGGGCCGCGGTTCGACGGACCCCGATGCCAACGCCGAGGTGCACAAGGCGGCCCGGCTGCTGTGGGAGGGGCGCGGGTACGCGGGCGTGGAGACGGCGTTCGTGTCGCTGGCGGCGCCGGACGTGCCGAGCGGGCTGGACCGGTGTCTGAAACTGGGGGCGCGCCGGATCGTGGTCCTGCCGTACTTTCTCTTCACCGGGATCCTGCCGGACCGGGTTCGGCACCAGACCGAGGACTGGGCGGCGGCGCATCCGGAGATCGAGGTGCGTTCGGCGGACGTCGTCGGGCCCGAGCCGGAACTGCTCGACCTGGTGATGGAGCGGTACCGGGAGGCGGTCGAGGGTGATCTGCGGATGAACTGCGACTCGTGCGTGTACCGGATCGCGCTGCCCGGCTTCGAGGACAAGGTCGGGCTGCCCCAGCAGCCGCACTTCCACCCGGACGACGACGGCCACCACCACGGACACGGACACCATCACCATGGCGGGCACGCGCATGCGCACTGATGACGGTTCCGGCGGCCCCGGAGGCGACAGAGGCCCCGCCGGGGCCGAAGGAGCGGGAGAATCCGCGGACGGGCACGACCTGCGGCATCACGGCGACGCCGAGGTCCGGGACGGCGGTCCGGCGCTCGTCGACCTCGCGGTCAACGTGCGCACCGGCACACCGCCGGTCTGGCTGCGGGAGCGGATCGCCGCGTCGCTGGGCGGGCTGGCCGCCTACCCGGACGGCCGGGCGGCGCGGGCGGCGGTCGCGGCGCGGCACGGTCTGCCGGCGGACCGGGTGCTGCTGACGGCCGGCTCCGCGGAGGCCTTCGTCCTGCTGGCGCGGGCGCTGAAGGTGCGCCGGCCGGTGGTGGTGCATCCGCAGTTCACCGAGCCGGAGGCGGCGCTGCGGGACGCCGGGCACACCGTGGACCGGGTGCTGCTGCGCGAGGCGGACGGGTTCCGGCTCGATCCGGCGGCCGTTCCGGAGGACGCCGACCTGGTGGTGATCGGCAATCCGACCAACCCGACGTCGGTGCTGCATCCGGCGGACGCGATCGCCCGACTGGCCCGTCCCGGGCGGACGTTGGTGGTCGACGAGGCGTTCATGGACGCGGTGCCCGGTGAACGGGAGGCGCTGGCCGGGCGGACCGACGTGCCGGGTCTGGTGGTGCTGCGCAGTCTCACGAAGACGTGGGGGCTGGCCGGGCTGCGGATCGGGTACGTGCTGGCCGCGCCGGAGCTCGTCGCCGAGCTGACGCGGGCGCAGCCGTTGTGGCCGGTGTCCACGCCGGCGCTGGCGGCGGCCGAGGCGTGCGTGGCGCCCCGCGCGCTGGCGGAGGCGGCGCACGCGGCGCACCGCGCCGCCGCCGACCGGGCCCATCTCGTGGCGGGGCTGGAGGAGTTCGCGCCGGAGGGGGTGCGGGTCGCGGGGCCCGCGGAGGGGCCGTTCGTGCTCGTCCGGATGGCGGGGGCGGCGGCGGTGCGGCGGCAGCTGCGGGTGCTGGGGTACGCCGTACGGCGCGGGGACACCTTTCCGGGACTGGACGAGGAGTGGGTGCGGATCGCGGTGCGGGACCGGGGGACGGTGAACCGGTTCCTGCAGGCGCTCGATCAGGCGTTGATGTTGACCCGCCGCTGAGAGCGGGACCTGCGGGACCTGCGGGCCGTGGGCGACCGCGGATGCGTGGGGGCTGGTCGCGCCCGCGCGGCGGTAGCCGCACATCGGCTACCGCCGCCGCCCCCAGGGGGCCGCGATTCAGCGGGCGAGCTCAGGAACTCCTGCGCCGGACCAGGAAGAACGCCCCTCCTCCGGCGGCCACGAGCGCGAGCGCGCCGCCCAGCACGTACGGCGTCACCGAACTCCCGCCCGTCTCCGCCAGCTTCGTCTCCTTCGCCGGGGCGCCCTGCACCTTGACGTCGGCCGGGGCGGCCGAGTCGGCCGGGTCGGCCGCCGGTCCGGCCGGATCGCTCGGTGCGCTTCGCGCGCTCGCGGGGGCCGCCGGCGTCTCGCAGGTCGCCTTCGCCAGGGTCACCGTTCCCTCCACCTTCGCCACGTTGAGCTTCAGCGGGTTGACGGAGACCTTGAGTTCGAGGGCGCTGGCCGCCGCCGACGTCGACGTCGTGGCGCGCCTGGAGAGGTCGAGGCGGACCTCGCCGACGCCGGAGACCTTGACGTCGGTGGGACCGCCCGCGCTCAGGGTGACGCGTCTGCCGAGCACGGTGACGGCGCCGAGCACGTCGGCGGAGGCCACCGGCCGCCTGCCGGTCTCGCAGGTGGCCTCGGACGTGACCGTGTCGACCTCGACGAGGGACAGCAGGGGCAGGCCCGGCAGGTGCAGCCGGGCGTGGGCGAGGTGGACGGAGGCCTCGGCGCGGCGGCCGGTGACCGTCGCCCTCGCCGTGGCGGTGTCCGCGCCGAGGACGTGGAACGGCCTGCCGCCGTCCACCCCGTCCAGGGTGGCGCTGAGCGCGGTCCGGTGGGCGCTCCGCGGTGCCCGCACCTCGTTCAGGGAGACCGCGAGCGGGACGTTCGCGGTCTTGTCGAGGAGGGAGACGGCCAGGCCGGTGCGGAGGACGGCCGCGGTGGCGCGGCCGTGGCCGGTGGTCGCGTGTGCGCTGCCCGCGCCGGCCAGGACCGCGGGACCGGCGGCCAGGGCCGTGGCCGCCGCGAAGGTCGCGAGACGGCGTGCGGGCAGGCGGAAGGTGTCGCTGTTCAAGGTGGTGGGACCCCCAGGAGAAACGTGCTCGGGACTCGCCAAGAATTACGCACTGAGGGTGAATGGGCGGCGATCCGGGGTTACTTCACTCCATAGTGGACTTTCCGTGCACGTATTCGAGCCGGCGAGCACAGGCGTTCCTTTACTCGACGACCTGCCCGTTCAGCACCACCCGACGGGGCGACGCGAGGACGCGCACGTCGGCGCGCGGATCCCTCTCGTACACCACCAGGTCCGCCGGTGCGCCCTCCTCCAGACCGGGCCTGCCGAGCCAGGCGCGGGCCGCCCAGCTGGTCGCCGCGAGCGCGTCCAGGGGCGGGATACCCGCGGTGACCAGTTCGGCGACCTCGTCCGCGACCAGGCCGTGGGCGAGCGAGCCGCCGGCGTCGGTGCCGACGTAGACCGGGATGCCGGCGTCGTAGGCGCCCCGGACGGTGTCGTAGCGGCGCTCGTGGAGCCGCCGCATGTGGGCCGACCAGCGGGGGAACTTGGTGTCGCCGCCCGCCGCGAGCTGGGGGAAGGTGGCGATGTTGACGAGGGTGGGGACGATCGCGACGCCTCGCGAGGCGAAGAGCGGGATCAGGTCCTCGGTCAGGCCCGTGGCGTGCTCCACGCAGTCGATGCCGGCCTCGACCAGGTCCTGCAGCGAGTCCTCGGCGAAGCAGTGGGCGGTGACCCGGGCGCCGAGCCGGTGTGCCTCGGCGATGGCCGCCTCCGCCGCCTCGCGGGGCCAGCTGGGGGCCAGGTCGCCGAGGTCGCGGTCGATCCAGTCGCCGACCAGCTTGACCCAGCCGTCCCCGCGCCGGGCCTCCTGGGCGACGTACGCGACCAGGTCGGCCGGCTCGATCTCGTGCGCGAAGTTCCTTATGTAGCGGCGGGTGCGGGCGATGTGCCGGCCGGCCCGGATGATCTTCGGGAGGTCGGCGCGCTCGTCGACCCAGCGGGTGTCGGAGGGCGACCCGGCGTCCCGGATGAGGAGGGTGCCGGCCTCGCGGTCGGTGCGGGCCTGCTTCTCGGCCGTCGCCGCGTCCACCGGGCCGTGCGGGCCGAGGCCCACGTGGCAGTGGGCGTCGACCAGGCCGGGGAGCGCCCAGCCCGCGACGGTCCGGATGTCGCGGGCGCCGGCCGGACGGTCGTAGGTGATCCGGCCGTCCACCACCCACAGTTCGTCGCGGACGTCCTCGGGTCCGACGAGGACCCTGCCCTTCACGTGCAGCACCGCCTGATCGCTCATGGGCCTCAGCCTAGGACGGGCGGCGGCCCCTCCTCGATACGGCTCGGCAGCGGCCGCCGTGCACCCGCCCGCCTACTCCGCGGTCCCCTCCTCCACCCGGGCCATGGCGGGGTCCAGCAGCCTGGAGAGGAAGTGGCGGGTGCGTTCGCGGGCGGGGTCGCCGATGACCTGGTCCGGGGTGCCGTCCTCGACCACGACTCCCCCGTCCATGAAGACCACCCGGTCGGCGACCTCGCGGGCGAAGGACATCTCGTGGGTGACGACCATCATCGTCATGCCCTCGTCCGCCAGCATCCGCATGACCGCGAGGACGTCGCCGACCAGTTCCGGGTCGAGGGCCGACGTCGGCTCGTCGAAGAGCATCACCTCGGGGCCCATGGACAGCGCGCGGGCGATCGCCACCCGCTGCTGCTGGCCGCCGGAGAGGGCGGCGGGGTAGGCGTCCGCCTTCTCGGCGAGGCCCACGCGGGCGAGGTTCTCGGCGGCGACCCGCGCTGCCGTCGCCCTGTCCCGGCGCAGCACCCGTCGCTGCGGGAGCGTGAGGTTCTCGGTCACGGTGAGGTGCGGGAAGAGGTTGAACTGCTGGAAGACCATGCCGATCCGGCGGCGCGCGGCGTCGATGTCCACGTCGGGGTCCGTCAACTCGGTGCCGCCGACGTACACCTGTCCCCCGGTGGGTTCTTCGAGCAGGTTGACGCAGCGCAGGAGGGTCGACTTGCCGGACCCGGACGGCCCGATCACGCACACCACCTCGCCCTGGCCGATCTCCAGGTCGATGCCGCGCAGCACCTCGTTGTCGCCGAAGGACTTGTGCAGGCCCTTCAGCACGATCTCGGGTCGGCTCATCGGACGGCCTCCTGGGCTTTCGCCTCCATACGGCGGACGACGAAGCCGAGCGGGATCGTGACCAGCAGGTAGCACAGGCCGGCGACGAGGATCGGCGTGGAGTTGGCGGTGGTGCTGGCCAGGTCGCGGCCGTACTTGGACAGTTCGCGCTCCTCCAGGGTGACGCCGAGGAAGAGCACGAGGGAGGAGTCCTTGAAGAGGAGCACCAGTTCGTTGGTCAGCGGCGGGAGGATGATGCGGAACGCCTGCGGGACGACGATCGAGACCATGGCGCGGGCGGGTGAGAAGCCCAGCGAACGGGCCGCCTCCAGCTGCCCCTTGGGGACCGCCTGGATGCCCGCGCGGATCGTCTCGGCCATGTACGCGGCGGCCACCAGGCCGAGCGCGAGGGCCACCTTGCCGTAGGTGCCGCCGATGATCTCGGTGCCGGGGAAGGCGAGCGGGACGGCGACGCCGATGAAGATGAAGATCAGCAGGGCGGGCAGGCCGCGGAAGATCTCGATGTAGACGCCGGCCAGCCACCGGTAGGGCCCGACCGAGGACAGCCGCATCAGCGCGATCACCATGCCGAGGGCCAGTCCGACGACGAAGCCGGACAGGGTGTAGAGCACGGTGTTCTTCAGGGCCAGCGTGATGACGTCCGGGAACATCTGCCGGGCGATGTCCCACTGGGCGAACTGGTTCTGCAGCCGTCCCCAGTCGGCGCCGGCCGCGAAGGCGATCACGGCGGCGACGAAGACGACGTACTGGGCGCCGCGCGACAGGCGGCGCTTCTGCCGCCGGGTCAGGCCCTTCCTGCGGGGCCGCAGTGCGGTGTCCGGTTCCGCGGTCATGAGGCGGCGGGGGACGCGGCCGAGGTGTCGTAGGGCCCGATCCACTTCTCGTAGAGCTTCTTGTAGGTGCCGTCGGCCTTGGCGTCGGCGATGGCCTTGTCCACGGCGGCGAGGAGCTTGGTGTTGCCCTTCCGCACCGTGAAGCCGTACTGCTCACCGGTGTCGATGTTGCCGGCGACCTTGTAGGCGTCCGCGTTGGCCTTGTCCTTCAGCCAGCCCTGGACCACCGGGTAGTCGATGACGACGGCCTTGACCTGGCCGGTGCGCAGGCCGTTGAGCACGGCGTCGGAGGACTCGAAGGAGACCGGGTCGAAGCCCTGCTTCCTGACGTAGTCCTCGCCGGTGGTCTGCGCCTGGGCGCCCAGCTTCACCTTCTTGGCCTTGGCGTCCGCGAGCGAGGTGATGCCGCTGTCCTTGCCGACGAGCAGGGCCTGGGTGGCGTCGAAGTAGGGGTCGGAGAAGTCGACGTTCTTCTTGCGCTCGGCGGTGATGGTCATGCCGGCCGCGGCCAGGTCGCACTCGCCGGAGTTGAGGAAGGCGCCGGTCTTGAAGTTCTCGAACGGCGTGTCGAGGATCTGCTGCTTCACGCCGAGGTTCTTGGCGACCAGGTCGATCATCGAGACGTCGAAGCCCTGCACCTTGCCGTCGATCTCCGACTGGAACGGCGGGTAGGGCAGGTGGGTGCAGGTGGTCAGCTGTCCGGCCTTGACGAGTTCGACCCCGCCTGCGGCCGTCCTGGAGGCGCTGGAGCCGTTGCCGCTCGACGTGCAGCCGGCCACGAGGGCCAGCCCGGCCGCGGCGGTGACGGCGGCCAGGGCGCGAGCCCGGCGGCGCCCGAGGAGCGTGGTCACGAGACCTCCCGTGGGTCTGTGCGGGCTCCCCGCGAAGCTGTGGGGGAGCTTTGGATTCCATTTCTGCGGGTTCCGATTATAAGGAGATGTTGGGGCATCCCAAACCAATCCGATGGCACCAGGGCCGCCTGACCTAAGAAGTCGCCGGTCGGAGGGGGTGAGTGAGGCCGGTTACGCTCGTCCTGATCCACCCCTTCGCGCGCAAGGAGAGCCCCGCCGTGGCCCACCCCCTCCTCGACCTGCCCCCGCTGACCGCCGCTCGCTTCGCCGCGATCGAGGACCGGGTCGCCCGGCTCCTCGGCACCCGCCAGGACGTCGTGATCATGCAGGGTGAGGCACTGCTGCCGCTGGAGGGCGCGATCAGGGCCACGGCCGGGCCAGGGACGACCGCGCTGAACGTGATCACCGGGCCGTACGGGCAGACCTTCGGGAACTGGCTGCGGGACTGCGGCGCGACGGTGGTCGACCTGGCGGTGCCGTTCCACTCGGCGGTGACGGCCGGGCAGATCCGGGAGGCGTTCGCCGCGCACCCGGAGATCGACTTCGTCTCCCTGGTGCACGCGGAGGCGGCGACGGGCAACACCAACCCGGTCGCCGAGATCGGTGAGGCGGTGCGGGAGCAGGGCGCCCTCTTCTACCTGGACGCGGTCGCCTCGGTCGGGGCCGAGCCGGTGCTGCCGGACGCGTGGGGCGTGGACCTGTGCGTGATCGGGGCCCAGAAGGCGATGGGCGGTCCGGCGGGCGTCTCGGCCGTCTCGGTGAGCGAGCGGGCCTGGGCCCGGATGGCGGCGAACCCGAACGCCCCGCGCCGCTCGTACCTCTCCCTGCCGGACTGGAAGGAGCGCTGGGTCGACGGCGGCCGCAAGGTGCTGATGCACGCGCCGGCACAGCTGGAGATGCTGGCGCTGGAGGCGTGCGTGGAGCGGATCGAGACGGAGGGGCTGGAGGCCGTCATGGCCCGGCACCGCACGGCCGCGCGGGCCACCCGGGCCGGGGCGGTGGCCCTGGGCGGCGGCCTGGAGCCGTACGTGTACGCGGAGTCGGACGCGGCACCGGTCGCCACGACGCTGCGGGTGCCGCCGGGCGTGGCGGCGTCGGAACTGGTCGCGGAGGCCCTGGCGGGCGACGGCACCCTTCCGCTGGCCGCGGGCGGGGGCGCCCTGGCCCGCGAGATGATCCGGGTCAACCACTACGGGGTGGACGCGACGGCCGACGCCGTCCGGTCGAGCCTGGCGGCGCTCGGCGCGGGGCTGGCCAGGCGCGGCCTGGCGGTGGACCCGGAGGGAGCCCGGCGCGCGGTGGAGTCCGTCTGGCGGTAGCGGGCCGGCGCCCTTCGGGCGCGTATACGCGGCGTCACCGGCGCCTGAATTCAAGGCAATTCCGAATCCCTTTTGAACGGATGGCTTACCCGAGTTCTTCTGCCCGGTTTTTGCGGAGCTAAACCGAAGGAATTTCATCCAGGTTTCAACCCTGTGACACACTCCACATAACCGGGTCATTTGCCCGGTTTGCGGTGGGAAATATAGGCACATAAAGGCACGGCAGGCGGAGCCATCGACTCCGCCTGCCGTGCGTTTTTGCATTTGCCTCGCTAAATTCAAGCCACATGACTGCCCCACAAGCAGAACTGATCGTCGACCGCCCACTGGTGACCGACGGTGCCGCTCTCTGGCGTATCGCCAAGGATTCCGGATCCCTCGACCTGAACTCCTCGTACAGCTATCTGCTGTGGTGCCGGGACTTCGCCGGCACCTCGGCGGTGGCGCGCGGCGCGGACGGCGAGCCCGTCGGGTTCGTGACCGGCTACACCCGGCCGGACCGGCCGGACACGCTGCTCGTCTGGCAGGTGGCCGTGGACGCCACGCAGCGCGGGCGCGGCATCGCGGCGCGACTGCTGGACGGACTCACGGCCCAGGTGGCGGCCGACCGTCCGCTCACCGCCGTCGAGACCACCATCACCCCCGGCAACACCGCCTCCGAGCGGCTGTTCACCTCGTACGCCGCCCGGCACGGCGCCATCGTCGAGCGCTCTGTTCTGTTCGAGGCCGGTGAGTTCCCCGACGGACCGCACGACCCCGAAGTCCTGTACCGCATCGGCCCCTTGACCCCCACATCGCACTGAGGAGCCCCGTCGTGACCATCACCCAGCCCGATCTCAGCGTCTTCGAGACCCTGGAGTCCGAGGTCCGCAGCTACTGCCGCGGCTGGCCCACCGTGTTCGACCGGGCCCGGGGCAGCCGCATGTACGACGAGGACGGCCACGAGTACCTCGACTTCTTCGCCGGCGCCGGATCACTCAACTACGGCCACAACAACCCCGTGCTGAAACGGGCGTTGCTCGACTACCTGGAACGTGACGGGGTCACCCACGGCCTCGACATGTCGACCACGGCCAAGCGGTCGTTCCTGCGGGCCTTCCAGGACCTGGTGCTGCGGCCGCGCGACCTGCCCTACAAGGTCATGTTCCCGGGGCCGACGGGCACGAACGCCGTCGAGTCGGCGCTCAAGCTGGCCCGGAAGGTGAAGGGGCGCGAGGCGATCGTGTCGTTCACCAACGCCTTCCACGGGATGTCCCTCGGATCCCTCGCGGTCACCGGCAACGCCTTCAAACGGGCGGGGGCCGGGATCCCGCTGGTGCACGGGACGCCGATGCCGTTCGACAACTACTTCGACGGGACCGTGCCGGACTTCCTGTGGTTCGAGCGGCTGCTGGAGGACCAGGGGTCGGGACTCAACAAGCCGGCCGCGGTGATCGTGGAGACCGTGCAGGGCGAGGGCGGCATCAACGTCGCCCGGCCCGAGTGGCTGCGCGCCCTCAAGGAGCTCTGCGAGCGGCAGGACATGCTGCTGATCGTCGACGACATCCAGATGGGCTGCGGGCGCACCGGCGCCTTCTTCTCCTTCGAGGAAGCGGGCGTCGTCCCCGACATCGTCACCGTCTCGAAGTCCATCAGCGGGTACGGGCTGCCCATGTCGCTGTGCCTGTTCCGCCCCGAGCTGGACGTGTGGGAGCCCGGCGAGCACAACGGCACCTTCCGCGGCAACAACCCCGCCTTCGTCACCGCGACCGCCGCCCTGGAGAGCTACTGGGCCGACGGCCCGGCGATGGAGAAGCAGACCCGCGCCAAGGGCGAGCAGGTCGAGCAGGGGCTCATCGCGATCGTCGAGGAGAACCTCGCCGACGTGAAGGAGTACCGGGGCCGGGGCCTGGTGTGGGGCCTGGAGTTCCACGACAAGGAGCGGGCCGGGCGGATCGCCCGGCGCGCCTTCGACCTCGGGCTGCTCATCGAGACGTCGGGGCCGGAGAGCGAGGTCGTCAAGCTGCTGCCCGCCCTGACCGTCACCCCGGACGAACTGGACGAGGGACTGAGCGTCCTGGCCAGGGCCGTCCGGGAAACCATCTGAAACACCAGCTAGGAGGCATCGCGACACCGTGATCGTCCGTTCGTTCAAGGAGATCGAAGGCACCGACCGGCACGTCAGGTCCGCGTCCGGGACCTGGGAGAGCAGACGCATCGTCCTCGCGAGGGAGCGGGTCGGCTTCTCGCTGCACGAGACGATCCTGTACGCGGGCACCGAGACGTCGATGTGGTACGCCAACCACGTGGAGGCGGTCGTCTGCGTCGAGGGCGAGGCCGAGCTGACCGACCACGAGACCGGGACGTCGTACACGATCACGCCCGGCACCATGTACCTCCTCGACGGCCACGAGCGGCACTCGCTGCGCGTCAAGGAGGACTTCCGCTGCATCTGCGTGTTCAATCCGCCGGTCACCGGCCGGGAGGACCACGACGAGAACGGCGTCTATCCCCTGCTGACGGAGGAGGGCTGACCATGACCACCATCACCGACCTCTACCCGAGCCGCGGCCCCGTCGAGGTCGCCGTCCCCCGCAAGGACCCGGTCGTCTGGTCGGCACCGGGGGCGCCGGGGCCGTTCCCCACCGGCGACCTGGAGGCCTTCGAGCGGGACGGCTTCCTCACCGTCGACCAGCTCCTGGCCGACGACGAGGTCGCCGTGTACCGGCGGGAGCTGGAGCGGCTGATCACGGACCCGGAGATCCGGGCCGACGAACGCTCCGTCGTCGAGCCGAAGTCCAAGGAGATCCGGTCCGTCTTCGAGGTGCACCGGATCAGCGAGGTGTTCGCGGACCTGGTGCGCGACGAGCGGGTGGTCGGCCGGGCCCGGCAGATCCTCGGCTCGGACGTGTACGTCCACCAGTCCCGGATCAACGTCAAGCCGGGGTTCGGCGCCAGCGGCTTCTACTGGCACTCGGACTTCGAGACCTGGCACGCCGAGGACGGACTGCCGAACATGCGCACGGTGTCCGTCTCGATCGCCCTGACCGAGAACCACGACACCAACGGCGGCCTGATGATCATGCCGGGCTCGCACCGGACGTTCCTGGGCTGCGCCGGCGCCACGCCCGAGGACAACTACAAGAAGTCGCTGCAGATGCAGGACGCGGGCACGCCCTCCGACGAGGCCCTGACGGAACTGGCCTCGCGGCACGGCATCAAGCTGTTCACCGGCCGGGCCGGTTCGGCGACCTGGTTCGACTGCAACTGCATGCACGGCTCCGGCGACAACATCACGCCGTTCCCGCGCAGCAACGTCTTCATCGTGTTCAACAGCGTGGAGAACACAGCGGTGGAGCCGTTCGCGGCGCCGGTGCGCAGGCCCGAGTTCATCGGAGCCCGGGACTTCACGCCGGTCCGCTGAGCCTGCCAAGGGCTCCGTGCACCGTCCGGGGGCCGCCACGTGTCTCGTGGCGGCCCCCGGGCCGTGCCGGTCAGCCCGTGAGGGTGTCGAGCAGGCGGTCCACGTCCGTGGGCGTGTTGAAGAGGTGGAAGGCCGCGCGCAGATTGCCGGCGCGGTCGGAGACCTCGATGCCGGCCCGGCTCAGTTCGGGCTGGCGGCCGCCGAGGCCGGGGACGGAGACGATCGCCGAGCCCGGCGCGGGCACGGGTGCGTACCCGAGGGCCGCCAGCCCGGCGCGGAACCGGTCGGCGAGGGCCACGTCGTGGGCGTGCACGGCGGCCACCCCGAGCTCCTCGATCAGGTCGAGCGAGCGGCGCAGGCCGGCGCAGGTGAACAGGGCATGGGTGAGGTCGAACCGCCGTGCGGAGCGGGCGAGTTCGGTGACGGGGCCGTAGCAGCTGGCCCAGGGCTCCTCGCCCGCGACCCAGCCCGCGAGCAGCGGGGTCAGCCCGCCGAAGTCCTCGGGGAGCACCAGGAAGGCCGTGCCGTGCGGGCCCAGCAGCCACTTGTAGGCGACGGACGCGGTGAAGTCGTAGGCGTCGGCGTCCATCGGCAGCCAGCCGGCGGCCTGGGAGAAGTCCACGTAGGTACGGGCGCCGTGGGCACGCGCGGCCTCGCGCAGCGCGGGCAGGTCGGCGAGCCGGCCGTCCGCCGACTGGACGGCGCTGACCGCGACCAGGGCGGTCCCCGGCCGGACGGACTCGGCGAGGCGTTCCAGCGGCACCGCGCGGACCTTGAGGTCGCCGCGGACGTGGAACGGGTTCAGTACGGAGGTGAAGTCGTCCTCCGCGGTGAGGACTTCGGCGCCGGCCGGCAGCGAGGCAGCGATCACTCCGGTGTGCGCGGCGACCGAGGCGCCCACCGCGACCCTGGCCGCCGGGACGCCGGCGAGCCGGGCATAGGCGGCCCGGCACGCCTCCACGTCCTCGTACAGCGAGGTGAGCGGCCGTCCTTCGGCCCGCAGCAGCGCCGCCTCGTGCAGAGCGGTCACGGTACGGGCGGGCAGCAGGCCGTTGCTCGCGGTGTTGAGGTAGATGCTCTTCGGGGTGAACTCGGCGCGGACGAGGGTCTCGAACGTCTCCGTGGTCTCCATGCGTCCACTCTGCGCCCCGGGGAACCCCCCGTCCATTGCGGATGCTTACCCGGATCCTCTAAGCGACGCTTATACGACGGCCCTCACCTGCGCCTTCTCAGTGCTGCGGCACCGCGCACCCGTCCGGCCCACAGGCCTGTGCGCCGCCTTCGTCGACCAGCTTCAGCGGGGACCGTGCGTCCCAGGCCTGACCGAGCGCCTGCGCGAACACCTCGGCGGGCTGGGCGCCCGACACCCCGTACTTCCGGTCGAGGACGAAGAACGGCACCCCGTTCGCACCGAGCTCGGCGGCCTCCCGCTCGTCGGCGCGGACGTCGTCGGCGTAGCGGGACGGGTCGGCGAGCACCGCGCGCACGGCCGCCGCGTCCAGCCCGGCCTCCACGGCCAGCTCGACGACCCGCTCGGCGCCCTCGGTGAACAGCGACCGCTCCTCGGCGAAGTTCGCCCGGTACAGGATCTGGACCAGCTCGTCCTGGCGGCCCTGCTCCTTGGCGAAGTGCAGCAGCCGGTGCAGGTCGAAAGTGTTGCCGTGGTCGCGGCCCCGGGTGCGGTACTCCAGCCCCTCGGCGGCGGCCTGGGCGCCCAGGTTCTCCTCGCCCGCCTGGGCCTGCGCCTCGCTCATGCCGTACTTCTTGGTGAGCATGGCGACAACCGGCTGGACGTCGTCCTTGGCACGCCCGGGGTCCAGCTCGAAGGACCGGTGCACGACCTCCACGTCGTCGCGGTGCGGGAAGGCGGCGAGCGCCTTCTCGAAGCGCGCCTTTCCGACATAGCACCAGGGACAAGCGATATCGGACCAGATTTCGACGCGCATGGTGTGGGCTCTCCAGGTAGGGACAAGGACTCTGCAAAGTGCCTGAACCTTCAAACAGGCCGTTTCATTCCCCGTCGACCGCGTACCGCAGAGACAGGTGGTGATCGCCCTCGGCCGGCGGGTGCTCCGGGTCCGGCACCCAGCCCTGGCGGGCGTAGAAGGCCTGGGCCCGGCGGTTGCCGACGTGCACGTCCAGCACGGCGGCGCGCCTGCCGTCGGCCCGCCACTGCTCCAGACAGGCGGTGTGCAGGGCGGTGCCGACACCGGCCCGCCAGCGGGCGGGGTCGACATGGAACTGGTACAGCTTGACCGTGTCGCGGGCGGTGCCCTCCGCGAGGCGGAAGGAGGCGACCCCGATGATCACCCCCGCTTCCACCACGCACAGCACCTGCCCGTCCGGCCGCTCGACAGCCCCGCGCCAGGCGGCCGTCCAGTCGACGCCGTCGTCCGGGAGGCCGTCCGGGTAGTACGTCGACCGGGCCCGGCGGTGCAGCGCGGCGATCGTCTCCGCCTCGGCGGACACGGCCGTGCGGATCACCCGGATCCCCTTCGCGTGGTCACTGATCATGCAACTGAGGACGCCGGCGGAGTCACCCCGGTTCTGTCCGTCCTCAACTGCCGTCGCGCAGGTCGGCCGGCCAGTCGGGGCGGAACTCGAGGTGGTCGTACGTCACCACGCACCCCTCCCCCATCGGCGACTGGGTCATGAAGCCGACGAGGGCGTTCTCGGTCTCCTTCTCGCCGCCCAGGGTGAACAGCCGCACGAAGACCCACCTCTTGCCGTCCCGGGAGGCGTGGAAGGCCAGCGCCCGCCCGGTCCGGCTGATCCGCAGCCAGACCGAGCTTCCCTCCACGGTGAAGGAGTTGGCGTCGTCGGAGTGCCCCCGGGTGACCACGGTGCAGACGGTGGGCACGTCCGGGGAGTTCTCCAGGCAGAGCTTGGCCCAGGCCCGGTCGCCGACGTGGACGTACAGCACACCGGCGTCGAAGGCGGCACCGAACCCGACGGTGACCCGGGCGATCAGCTGGAAGTCCCCTTCGGGCGCCCCGAGCAGCCGGGGCGCGTCCGAGGCGGGATCCAGCGCCTCCCCGGTGGGCGACACGAACCGGTCCTGCCGGGCCCCGGCCCACCCGGTGAGCACCCCGTCCTCATAGAACCAGTGCCCGTCGGGCCCATAGGTACGGAGGGGGAAAGGAAGTTCGGGAAGTTCCAGATCCATGGTCGGATTGTGTCAGGTGCCCGCGCCCCGAAGGGGGGCGGGGAACTGCGCGAGCAACCACGGACGATCCGCAGTCGCCGACGCACCCCCCGCCCGGCGCTACCGCTCCAGAACCCCGTTGAACCGCCGGGGAAGCCCCAGCGGATTCTCGTCCTTCAGCTCGGCCGGCAGCAGAGCGGCGGGCGCGCCCTGATAGGCCACCGGCCGCAGCCACCGCTCGATCGCCGTGCCGCCCACGGAGGTCGACGTGGACGTCGTCGCCGGGTACGGCCCGCCGTGATGCTGGGCCGGGGCCACGGCGACCCCCGTAGGCCAGCCGTTCACCAGCACACGCCCCGCCAACGGCGTGAGCTCGGCGAGGAGTTCCGCCCCCAGCCCCTCCCCGGCGGCCTCCTCGGCGGAGACGTGCACCGTCGCCGTGAGGTTTCCCGGCAGCCGCGACAGCACCGCCGTCGCCTCGTCCCGGTCCTCGTAGCGGACCACCACGGTCACCGGTCCGAAGCACTCCTCAAGGAGCAGGTCATAGGCCCCCTCCTCGGCCAGCCTGGCCGCCGGCACGGTCAGGAACCCGGCGCTCACGGTGTGCTCGCCGCCCGCCCCCGGCGTCACCGGGCTCTCCACGTCGGGGAGCCCGGTGCGCTCGGCGACCCCGGCGAGGAAGTTGTCCCGCATCCGGTGGTCGAGCAGCACGCCCGCGTCGGTGTCGCTGACCGCGTCCGTCAGGGACTTGACCAGGCCGTCACCGGCGGCGCCGGCCGGCACCAGCACCAGGCCCGGCTTCACGCAGAACTGGCCGACGCCGAGGGTCATCGACCCGGCGAGCCCGGTGCCGATCTCCTCGGCCCGCTCGGTGGCCGCGGCCTCGGTGACCAGGACCGGGTTCAGGGAGCCCAGTTCGCCGTGGAACGGGATCGGCACCGGACGCGCGGCGGCCGCGTCGAAGAGCGCCCGGCCGCCCCGGACGGAGCCGGTGAAGCCGGCCGCGGCGATCAGCGGATGCCTGATCAGCTCGATGCCGGCCTCGAAGCCGTGCACGAGACCGACCGCTGCCTCGGGGATGCCGTGCTCGGCGGCGGCCCGGCGCAGCACCTTCGCCACCAGCTCGGACAGGGCCGGGTGGTCGGGGTGGGCCTTGACGACGACCGGGTTGCCGGCGGCCAGCGCGCTCGCGGTGTCACCGCCGGCGACGGAGAAGGCGAAGGGGAAGTTGGAGGCCGAGTAGACGGCGACGACACCCAGCGGGACCTTGTAGCGGCGCAGGTCGGGGATGGGCGGTGTGGCCGTGGGGTCGGGGTGGTTGATGATGACGTCGAGGAAGGCGCCCTCGTCGACGATGTCGGCGAAGGCCCGCAGCTGGTAGGCGGTGCGGGCGAGTTCACCGGTCAGCCGGACGGGGCCGAGCGCGGTCTCGGCGTCGGCAGCCTCCACCAGCTGGTCCTTGGCCGCCTCGAGTCCGGCGGCGGCGGAGCGCAGGAAGGCGGCGCGCACCGTGCGGTCGGCGAGCGAGCTGCGGGCCGCGTGCGCGGCCCTGACCACGGCGTCGACCTCCTCGGCTGTGGCCTCCACCGCAACCTGTTCGCGCTGCTTCCCGGTGCGCGGGTCGACACTCCAGACTGGTGCTGCTGCCACCGCGGGTCCCTCCATGAGTTGCGTACTGCCGCAGTATCCGGTTCATATCCGGGTCATAGCCGGGGTCATCCACCAGGGATGTTCGATATACTGAACGCTGTCTCTGATGATGAATATGCTGTTGGAGACTATAACCTCGGTTTCTCGTCCAACGAAGGGGTCAAGGGCGATGTCGGCAGGCGAGACAGGCGGCGGGGCACAGGTCAAGTCCGCGGTACGGACCGTGGAACTGCTGGAGTACTTCGCCGGCCGGCCCGGAATGCACTCCCTCGCCGCCGTGCAGGAGGCCGTCGGATATCCGAAGTCCAGCCTCTACATGTTGCTGCGCACCCTGGTGGAGCTGGGCTGGGTGGAGACGGACGCGACCGGCACGCGGTACGGCATCGGGGTCCGCGCCCTGCTCGTCGGCACCTCGTACATCGACGGCGACGAGGTGGTCGCGGCGGCCCGCCCGACCCTGGACCGGCTCTCCGACGACACCACGGAGACCATCCACCTGGCCCGGCTCGACGGCACGAACGTGGTCTACCTGGCCACCCGCCAGTCCCAGCACTACCTGCGCCCCTTCACCCGGGTCGGCCGCCGCCTGCCCGCGCACTCCACCTCGCTGGGCAAGGCGCTGCTCGCCACCCACACCGACGAGCAGGTCCGCAAGCTGCTGCCGGAGACCCTGCCGGCGCTGACCGAGCACACCATCACGGACCGGGAGAAGCTCATCGAGGAGCTGCGCCAGATCCGCGAGCAGGG
This sequence comes from Streptomyces sp. NPDC051987, assembly GCF_040680735.1. Lineage (NCBI taxonomy): Bacteria > Bacillati > Actinomycetota > Actinomycetes > Kitasatosporales > Streptomycetaceae > Streptomyces > Streptomyces sp. NPDC051987. The sequence continues at coordinate 81,278 of NZ_JBFAXI010000018.1, forward strand.
CTTCGCGATCGACCGCGAGGAGAACACGCTCGGGCTGCGCTGCTTCGGCGTGGCGGTCCCCTACCGCACCCCGGCCCGCGACGCGATCAGCTGCTCGGTCCCGGTGGCCCGGCTCACCCCGGCCCACGAACAGATGATCAAGGACGCCCTGTTCGACGCGCGGGACCGCCTGACCCTGGCGACCCGGAGACTGTGAGGCCGACCGCGCGGGCCGCACGGCTTCCGGCCGCGACGGCGCGCGAGCGACCCGATGAGCGACCGGGCGAGCGACCGGACGGCCAACCGGATGAGCAAGCGATGAGAAATCCGGCCGCGAGGGAACGCGCACCCCGCCTTCGCTCGTCTGTCTGAGCGGAATGAACAAGACGATCAGGCGAGCGTCCGTCTTCGCGCTGCTGCTCGTGGTCGCTCTGCTGGTCAGGGCGACATGGGTGCAGTTCTACGACGGTCAGGCCCTCGCGGACGACACGGACAACCGGCGCAACGCGATAGAGACGTACTCGCAGCCGCTCGGGAACATCATCGTGGCCGGTACGTCGGTCACCGGCTCGGCCCAGTCCCTGGGCAACAGCGACCTCAAGTACCGGCGCACGTACACGAAGGGCAAGCTGTACGCCGCGGTGACGGGCTACGCCTCGCAGAGCTATGCCCCGACCCTGCTGGAGGGCGTCTACCAGGACCTGCTCAACGGCACCGACAGCCGGCTGAGGACGGTGATGGACACGATCACCGGCGAGCGCGCCCAACCGGGCGACGTGATCACGACGATCGACCCGGACGTCCAGAAGGCGGCCTACCGGGCGCTCGGCGACAAGAAGGGCGCGGCGGTCGCGATCGACCCGAAGACCGGCAAGATCCTGGCGGTCGTGTCGACCCCGTCGTACGACCCGTCCTCGCTCACCGACGCCAACACCGCGGGCACGGCCTGGCAGAAGCTCAACGCCGACCCGGACAAGCCGCTCACCAACCGGGCGCTGCGCCAGCCGCTGCCGCCCGGCTCGACGTTCAAGCTGGTGGTCGCGGCGGCGGCCCTGGAGGACGGGCTCTACGCGAACGTCGACGTCAAGACCGACAGCCCCAACCCTTACACCCTGCCGGGCACCACGACCCCGCTGCGGAACGAGAGCAGTTCGGCGCCCTGCGCGAACGCCCCGATCCGGGTGGCTCTCCAGTACTCCTGCAACAACGTCTTCGGCAAGATGGCCGTCGACCTGGGCCAGGACAAGGTGCGGGCGATGGCGGAGAAGTTCGGCTTCAACGACGACAAGCTGGACGTCCCGGTGCGTGCCTACGCCAGCGTGTACCCCTCGGACATGGACAAGGCCCAGACCGGCCTCTCCGGCATCGGCCAGTTCGACGTCACGGCGACCCCGCTCCAGATGGCCATGGTGTCGGCCGCGATAGCCGACGGCGGCAAGCTGGTGTCGCCGCACATGGTCTCGCAGATCACCGACAGCGGTGGTGACGTGCTGAAGAACTACGACGACGAGGCGGGCAGCAAGGAGATCGTCAGCTCCTCGACCGCCGAGCAGCTGCAGTCCGCGATGGAGACGGTGGTCGAGCAGGGCACGGGCACGAACGCGAGGATCGACGGCGTGACGGTGGGCGGCAAGACGGGCACGGCCCAGCACGGCGCGAACAACAGCAAGACGCCGTTCGCCTGGTTCACGTCGTTCGGCAAGTCGAACAGCACGGGGAAAGAGGTCGCCGTGGCAGTGCTGGTCGAGCAGTCGGACGCGGCGAGGTCGGAGGTCAGCGGCAACGGCCTGGCCGCACCGGTGGCCAGGGCGATGATGGAGGCGGCGCTGAAGTGAGCGCCCCGGGCTGAAGCCCCTTCAGGGGCGCGGGGGGGGCGGCCGGTGGGGGGGGCGCCCCCCGGGGGCGGCCCGGCCCCCCGGAACCCCCGCCGGGCCCCCCCCCCCCCCCCCCCCCCCCCCCCGGGACCCCCCCGCCCGG
>NZ_JBFAXI010000018.1:83243-112374 GCF_040680735.1 Streptomyces sp. NPDC051987
GAGGGGCGGCGGCCGCCCCGCGGGCGCGACCGGCCACGACGAACCCGCGGCCGGCCCCGCGCCCTCGCGCCCCACCCCCTACTTCACCCCCAGCACCTGCTCCACCGGGTCGATCGCGAAGTACACAAGGAACAGCGCCGACACGGCCCACAGCAGCCAGTTGACCTCCTTCGCCTTCCCCAGCACCGCCTTGATCACGACGTACGCCAGGAACCCGGCCCCGATGCCGTCGGTGATGGAGTAGGTGAACGGCATCGCGGCGATCGTCAGGAACGCCGGGATCGCGATCTCGTACCGGTCCCAGTCGATGTGCTTGACGTGGGTCATCATCAGGAAGCCCACGGCGATCAGCGCGGGCGCCGCCGCCTGGAGCGGGACGATGGTCAGCAGCGGCGTGAAGAACAGGGCCAGGCCGAACAGACCGCCCGTGACCAGGTTGGCGAACCCGGTGCGGGCCCCCTCCCCCACCCCGGCCGCCGACTCGATGTACGCCGTGTTCGAGGAGGCCGAGCCGATGCCGCCGGCCACCGCGGCCGCGCCGTCGATGAACAGCACCCGCCCGATGCCCGGCACCTGCCCCTGGTCGTCGAGCAGCCCGGCCTCCGCGCTGATGCCGACGATCGTGCCCATGGCGTCGAAGAAGTCCGACAGGATCAGCGTGAAGACGAGCAGGACGGCGGTGAGCACACCGGCCTTGGCGAAGCCGCCGAACAGGCTGAAGTGACCGATCAGCCCGAAGTCGGGCGTGTCCACGATCTTGTCGGGGACCTTCGGCGTGGTCAGCCCCCAGCTCTTGATGTCCGCCGCCGAGTTGATGACGATCGCCACCAGGGTCATCGTGACGATGCTGATGAGGATCGCGCCCTTCACCTTCCGGGCGACCAGCGCGATGGTCAGGAGCACGCCAACACAGAAGACGAGCACGGGCCAGCCGGTGAGCCGTCCGACGGCGCCCAGCTGTACCGGCACGGTGGTGTCCGCGGCGTCCGGGATCCGGCTGACGAAGCCCGCGTCGACGAAGCCGATGAACGCGATGAACAGGCCGATGCCGACGCCGATCGCCTGCTTCAGCTGCTGCGGGATGGCGTTCATGATCGCCTCGCGCAGACCGGTCACCACGAGCACGCAGATCAGCAGGCCTTCGAGGACGACCAGCCCCATCGCGTCGGGCCAGCTCATCAGCGGCGCCAGCTGGAAGGCCACGACGGCGTTGAGGCCGAGGCCGGCCGCGATGGCCAGGGGCAGGTTGCCGCCGACGCCCATGACGACCGTCATGACGCAGGCCACCAGCGCGGTCGCGGTGACGAGTTGGCCGGTGTCGAGGGTGTGGCCGAACTTGTCCTTGGCGCTGCCGAGGATGATGGGGTTCAGGACAAGGATGTAGGCCATGGTGAAGAACGTGGCGAAGCCGCCGCGTATCTCCCGGCCGAAGGTGGAGCCCCGTTCGGAGATCCTGAAATACCGGTCGACGCCGTTCCCGGCAGGTGGCGCGGCCCCCTGCGGCCGGGCCGCCTTCTGCGTCTCGGACATGGTCGAACTCCTCGTCCCCTGAGTGTGCGTGTGCGGATGCTGGCTGGATTGTTCCCGCGTCGCACCCGTTTCAGGTTTTCCCCGTGTTACGGAATCGGGCTCGACGCGGTTCGGTGGACGGAACCGCGTCCGGCCCCCCGCACGGGCCACACCGAACCCCCGTACGACGCGCACGAAATGATCACTGCTACGCTCCGGATCTCGCCGGAACGTTCCTCCGGACACCGACATGTCACCGCATGGCACTGCAACTCACCACATGTCATCTCCATGACACATCATCCCGGACAGAAGAGGTAACCCGTGGGCACAGTCGTCGACGACGCCGCCTCCGTGGAGTTCCATGCCTTCTTCGAACGCCACTACGCCGAACTCTCGCGCCTCGCCCATCTGCTGACCGGTGAGGCGGACGCCGCCGACGACCTGGCCGCCGACGCCCTGCTGGCGCTGTGGCACCGCTGGGACCGGGTGCGGGCGGCCGACCACCCGGTGGCCTACGCCCGCGGTGTCGTCGCCAACCTGGCCCGCACCCGTATCCGCGGGGCCGTGCGCGAGCGGCGCCGTATCGCCCTGTTCTGGTCGCGTCGCGAGGAGACCGCCGAGAACCCGGACGTCGCCGGAGTGGTCGACGTGCAGGGGGCGCTGGCCCGGCTGCCGTTCCGCAAGCGGGCGTGCGTGGTGCTGCGGCACGCGTTCGATCTGTCCGAGAAGGACACCGCGCTCGCCCTGGGAATCTCGGTGGGTACCGTTAAGAGCCAGACGTCGAAGGGCATGGCGGAGCTGCAGCGGCTGCTCGGCGATTCCCGGAGGGGTCCGCAGCGGATGCACGCGGCGGTGGCGCCGCGGGCCGGTGAGAGCGGAGGAAGGAACCGATGAGGCAGCAGGACGTGCACGACGAGCTGCGCGCCCGGCTGCACGAGGCGGCCGAGGCGCACGAGCCCGACCGCGCCCGCATCCTGGCCCGGGTCGAGCGGGGCATGGCCGCACGGGGCCGTACCAGCCACCGCGCGACGCTGCCGCCGGTGTTCGGCTGGGTCCGGGTGGTCAGCGCCACGGCCGCGGTCGCCGCGGTGCTCGGGGTCGGCGGCTACGCGGTCGCCTCGGCCGTGAAGGACACGCCCACCGAGAAGACCGTCGCGGTGTCGCCGACGCCCTCGGCGTCCCCGGACGCGACCAGCGGGCCGCCGTCCCGCACGGCCGCCCCGCCGGCTCCGAGCGCGCCCGCGAAGGGCGCGTCCCCCACAGCGCGTTCGACGCCCTCGCCGACCGGGAAGGCCTCCGCCACCCCGGCGGCACCGGTCACGAAGGGCCTGCAGGACGGCCCGCTCCGGTCGGACGGCTCGGTGGACCCCCACAGCAACGACTTCTGGGCCCAGTCCGACGTGACCCTGACGACCTCCCAACAACTGACGGCGCTCACCGTGCGGTTGCAGGTGGCCCAGACGGGCGGGGTGTCCGACACCGGGGCCTGGCGCTCGCTGCCGGAGTCCGACTTCACGCAGACGGTCGCCGAGCAGGGCGGCTTCCTGGTCTACACGTGGACGCTCAAGCCGGGCAGCGAGGTACCCGTGGGCGAGTGGGTGTTCGCGGGCCAGTACAACCACCAGCAGGGCGGCCGCGACGCGAGGAACGACACCTACACGATCACGGGCAGCGCGGGCGGCAGTCAGTACACGGTCACGGGCGGCTTCGCGACGCACACGACAGCCGGCGGCGGCTCGTAGACAGACGGGCCGGAGGGGCCGCCCCGGCCCGTCTCGCCACCCGTGACCGGAAAAGGTTGCCGCCCTTCGGGGCTACGACACGAAGTACGTCGGGTTCGGCAGCTTGTAGGTGCGGTTCGCGTAGCCGCCGTCCAGGTCCGAGTACTGGTCGCCGAAGTTGGCGACGATCTCGTACCCGAGGTCGTCCTCGATGTGCTTGCGGGTGCCGGACTTGTACTGCACGGTCGTGCAGTTCCAGGTGCCCGGGGTGGCGCAGGCGCTCAGGTAGGACGGCGGGTTGGCCTTGTCCTTGAGGAACATGTGCGCGGCGTCGAGGTTGACGTCGGCGCCGATCTTCTTCAGGTTCTCGACGGCGGCGGTGCGCTGCGCCTCGCTGAGCCCGGAGTTGTAGAAGACCTCGACCCCCTTGCTCCGCGCGTACCGGACGAGCTCGGCGCTGCCGAACACACCGGGGCGGTTCGCCTTGTTGACGTAGTCGGCCCACGTCGTCGAGTTGTAGGTGTAGTTGTAGCGCTTCTCGTAGTCGAGGCTGAGCAGCAGGGTGTCGTCGATGTCGAAGACGACCGCGGGCTTCCTGCCGTGCCGGTGCGCCTTGCTTGCGGCCCGGTCGAGGTAGCTCTCGGCGGCCGCGTCGATGCGTGCGAGGTCCTTGGCGTAGGGGCTGGTCGGCGAGGCCTGGTAGACGCCGTCGGCGTCGGCGGCGGTGCCGTAGTAGGTGTCGATGTCCTTCACCAGGAGACCGATGTTGTACGGCTCGTGGGTGGAGTTCGCGGTCGACTGGCCGGCCGTGGCGGCGCCGGCGCCGTACAGGGCGCCGCCGGCGAGCGCACAGGCCGAGGCGATCGCCGCGAGACGAAGTGACTTATGCATGACAGGAGTTCTACGCGCGTCGCCCCGGCGGGCGCGAGACCCGTTGCCTGATCGATATCTCGTCGGCAGGCAAAAAACGGGTCAAGCGCCCTGGAGGGAGTCCTTCCGGTTGTGCCGGTCCCGGCCGGTCGTCCCGGTCCGGTCGCGGGCGGGTCCGGGGCGGTCGCGGATCAGTTCATGGTGGCTCCGATGGTGGTGCTGCCCGTGGTCAGGAAGGTGGTCGCGGGCAGCGAGCCGTCCGACCTGCGGGCGTTGTAGGTGGTCGACGCGTCCGTGGAGACGAAGGACGGGGTGCTGATGCCGCTGTCCCAGTTGTTGCCGGCCGAGACCACCGACGAGCCCTTGCCGACCGGCCCGCTGCCGTTGCCCACCGCGAGGTTCTTGCCGAGCCGGGCCGCGCTGGTGGCGAAGTAGTAGCCCCACTTGGCGTTGGCATAGGCGGTGGTGCGGTTGACGGCGGTCGCCCCGGTGTTGGAGTTCTCGGTGAACCCGTTGCCCGCGTTGCCCCAGGCGGCCGAGTTGTTGACCACGTGGGCGACGGTGACGCCGTTGCCGCCCAGCTTGAAGCCGTTGCCGTTGCCCTCGAAGGCGGTGTCGCCCCAGCGGTTGACGCCGTTGCCGAAGGACCAGGTGTGCTCGATGGTGACCGGCGAGGCGAAGGACCACAGGTCGATCCCGTCGTCCGAGTTGTTGTACAACCGGGCCCCGGTGACGAGGTTGCCGGAGCCGGAGCCGAACTTGATGGCGACGCCGTCGGCGTTCTGGCCGTGCTCGGCGGCGTCGTAGTTGCCGTAGCTGTCCAGGTTCCTGACGGTGTTGCCGACCGTGCCGTCCCCGGTGAGCGCGAAGCCGGAATCGCCGCCGTCGATGGTCTTGACGTTGTTCCAGTTGGTGCCGGTACAGGACTGGCAGACCACGGCGCTGTCCGGGGAGTTCTGGAAGGTGATGTCGGAGACGTTCCAGTAGTCGGCGGCCAGCTTGAAGATCCACGAACCGGACGGCAGCGAGGACCCGTCGATCTTGACTGTCTCGGAACCGTACGCGGTGAGCGTGATCGGCGACGAGGAGGTGCCGTTGGCCGTGGACTGCAGGGTGGACGTCGGGCGGTAGGTGCCGCCGCGGACCTGGATGACCGTGCCGGCGGTGGCGTTCCTGATGGCGTTGGACAGGTCGGTGGAGGTGCTGACGACCACGGTCGCGGCCTGCGCCTGGCCGGGGAGCACGGCGAGTGAGGTGCCGAGCGCGAGAGCGGCGGTGAGGCCGAGAGCGGTACGACGAGACATGGAGTGCGGTCCTTTCGTCGTTGTGTCGGGGAACGGAGGGCGGCGCCTCAGGGACGCCAGTCGCCGAGGTAGGCCGCCGGGGTGTGCGAGGCGGCCTCGGCGTCGGTGAGCAGGGGCCGGTTCTCGGGATCGGTGATCACCGCGCCCGGCCCGCAGTTGCGGTACTCGCGGAACCGCATGGACTGCCAGGGGTAGGCGTCCCGCATGTTCGTGTAGGGGGCGACCGGGTCGATGCCGGGGCCGAGCCAGGTCTCGCGGACGGTGAGCATCGGACGGGCGGTGGGGTCGGAGCCCGGTACCCAGGGACGGGCCAGCTTGTAGAAGCCGTCCGGGGCCTCGCTGCTCACCCGGCTCCTGGTCACCAGGCAACCGCGCGGGTTGGCGGCCGCAGTGGAGGGGGCGAAGACGAACCCGTAAGGCGGGGCGGCCAGGTCGGTGCGGTTCAGCGTGCGGAAGTGGCAGTGCTCGAACACCGCGGTCGCCCGCCCGAAGACGAAGTCGACGTCACCCTCGACATAGCAGTGCGCGAAGTACTGGCGGGCGAAGGTGCCCAGGGACGTCGAGTCGGCGTACAGGGTGTCCTGGTGGCCGAGGAAACGGCAGCCGGTGAACGAACTCCGGTCGCCCTGCGCCTTCATGGCGACGGCCTGGGTGCCGGTGACGTCCGGGTGGTCGGCGCGCAGCCAGTCGTTGGCGATGGTGATCCAGCGGGCGGTGAACCCGTCGGCCTGCACCGTCGTCGTGGCGGAACCGGAGGTGCCGTAGGTGCCGCCGCCGGGCTTGGGGGTCCCGTTGGCGTTGTCGTGGACGATCACGACGTCACGGGGGTCCTCGGTGGCGCCGATCCAGGTGGCCTCGGTGCGGGTGGCGTCGAGGAGGACCGTCTCCCGGTAGGTGCCGGGGCCGATGACCAGCGTCCGGCCGCTGCCGCTCGCGGCGGTCACGGCGGCCTGGACGGTGGTGAAGTCGCCGCGCCCGAGCGGGTCGACGTACAGGGTCCTTGGGGTGCGGCGGCGTTCGGGCGACCCGTACCGGCCGAAGGGGCGGCCGGCGGCGTGCGCGGGCAGGGCGGCCAGGCCGAGCGCGGCGCCCGCCCCGGCGCTCGCGCACAGGAAACCCCGTCTGGACAGAGGGAGGTGGGGCGAGGACATGCGTGTGCTCCTTGGCGGCGGAGAGGGACGGACAGGGGGTGGCGGTACGTCCTTCGCGAGGGGGGTTGGGTGGGGGCCGGAGCGCACGGTGCCCCCGGCCCCCGGGGGCGGCCGGGTCAGCGCAGCCGGCCGGCGCCCGCGCCGCAGTCGACGATGCGCGGCACGGCCCGCGCCGGGTCGACCCTGGTGCGCAGGGTCGGGGTCCACCCGGCCCCGGACTGGAGGATCTCGCCCGGGACATCGGCGTTGTGGACGGCGATGAGGTCCGTCAGCTCGCCGTTGACGTAGTTGTCGTCGGCGGTGAGCGGCGCCTCCTTCCACTTCTTCAGGATCGAGCCTGCGCCGACCCCGCCCGCGAGGGTGAACGCGTTGTGCTCCGCGACGAGTTGGGACTCCATGCCGATGCCGTAGCTGTAGCCGTAGCCGTCCTCGGCGACGAAGTGGTTGTCGTAGGAGTCGACCTGCCCGAACCGCACCCGGGGCGCCCGCTCCACCAGGTTGGAGAACAGGTTGTGGTGGAAGGTGACCCTGAGGTGCCCCCGGTCGACGGCGGCGGTCGACGCGCTGTCGCTGTTGCCGATCAGGATCGTCTTGTCGTGGTCCGCGAAGACGTTCCAGGAGGCGGTGACGTAGTCGGCCCCCTTGACGATGTCCAGCTCACCGTCGTGCTGCTCGTAGATCCGGCCGAAGTAGTACGGCAGGGTGCTGTCCGGGTGGTCGCCGTCGGTGAACGTGTCGTGGTCCATCCAGACGTGGGTCGACCCGTAGATCACCGCGCTGTCGTACTCGGAGTTCCAGTTGCCCTCGGCGGTGTCGGTCGGGTCCCACTGCGGGAAGCAGTCGAGCGGGCTCTCGAAGGCCAGGTTGCGGACGATGACGTTGTCGACGGCCTTGATCTGCAGGCTGGCGCCCTTGAAACCGGCGTCCGCGCCGATGCCCACGATGGTGGTGTTGGCCGGCACGTAGGCCTTGATGGAGGCGTCCTGCTGGGCCTGCGAGGCGCGGCGCAGCCCCTCCGGGCTGTCGTCGGGCTCGTTGTCCAGGTTGGTGGAGCGGCCCCAGACCGCCGGCGAGTACGTGGCGAGGTAGGTGGCGAAGTCGTAGCCGGGCACGGCGAACGAGTCGCAGCTGGGCCCGTCGGCGTCGATCGTCCCCACCACTCTGACGATCTTCGGTGCGCTGCCGCCGTCGGCGAGGGCGGCCTTGAACCGGTCCCAGGTGGTGACGGTGTAGATGTTCGCGGAGTCGGCGGCGGACCCGCCGGTGGTCCCGGTCGTCGCCGAGCCCCAGCCGTCGCGCCCGGCCAGCACCTGCCGGTCGAGCGCGGTCCGGTGCGGGGCGGCGGCCTGGGCGGTCCCGGTCGCGGCCAGCACGAGGGCCGTGCAGCCGGCCAGCGCCCCCATGACGCGTCCATGACATACCTGTGTACGCACTGTGCGGTTCTCCTTCGGCTATGCGGGTGGCCGGGTGATCCATGAAGTCGGGATGGACTGGTGCAGCCGGATGACGTCGTGCCGGGCCGGCACCCGGGTGCGCAGCAGCCCCTGCACCACGAGCCGGGCCACGGCGATGGCCCCCGGCGGGTTGACGTGCGTGTTGTCCTGGACGAAGCTCTGCGAACTCCGTCCGTTCACGGCTTGGTCGGAGACGGCGACCCCCTGTAGAGGGTTCGAGGGTTCCGCTCGGGGCTTCGGCCGACGCGAGGAACGGCGGCAAGGGCCGCGGATGTCACCTGTCTGCGCGTGAGGGACACGTGGGTCGCCTTTCGAACAGGGATTGAGGTGTCCTGCCAAGGGGCGCGGGGAACTGCGCGACCGGCCACCATCGACCGGCAGTCCCCCGCGTACCGGCACCAGCCGATCTCAGTGGTTCTTCTTCCAGTCCGCCTGCGCCGTGTCGAGCTGATCGGCCAGCGTGTCCAGGAACTCCCTCACCGTCATCTTCCCGAGCAGCACCTTCTGGAAGTTCGGCTCGTTGTCGGCCTTGGAGATGGTGTTCCAGTCCGGCAGGTAGTAAGGCAGCTGCACGATCTTCGTACCGGCACCGTTCAGCGCCTCGGCCGCCAGCTTCGTGGGCTCGGCCTTCTGGATCCACGCGTCGGACGCCGCCTCGGTGTTCGCCGGGATCTGCCCCGCCGACTCGTTGAACTTCGAGTTCTCCTCGTGCGACAGGGCGAACTCGACGAACTTCCAGGCGGCCGCCTTGTTCCTGCTGGACTTGAAGACACTCAGCCCGTCGACCGGGTTGGAGATCTGCACCCGCGTCCCGTCGTCCTGGGTCGGGTTCGGCAGCCCCCGGAACCTGTCCGCGCCCAGCGCCTTCAGATGGTCCTGGTACGACCCGAGGTTGTGGCTGAGCATCCCGATCGTGCCGCTGTCCCACTGCGCGACCATCTTGGTGAAGTCGTTGTTGACGTCGGCGGACGGCGTGTCCTTCTTGTACAGCGCGACGTACTTCTCCAGCGCGGCCACGTTCTTCGGGTCGTTGACCGTCGTCCTGTCCCCGTTCCAGAACGAGGTGATCCCGCTCTGGCTGTACGCCGCGTCGAGCGCCGGCGCGATCGACCCCTCCCCGCCTCGGATCGTGAACCCGAACCGGTTCTTGCCCTTGTCGGTGAGCTTGTCGGCTGCCTGGTAGAACTTCGTCCACGTCGTCGGCGCGTTCAGGCGCGCCTCCTCGAACAGGTCGGTCCGGTACCACAGCACACCGTTGTTGGACGAGGTCGGGATCTGGTACAGCTGGTCGCCGCCGCCCGCGGCCCGGCTGTTGTCCAGCAGTTTCCGGTTCAGCTCGGCCTTGAGCGCGCTCTTCGCCAGCCGGCTGTCCAGCGGCTCCAGCGCGCCCTGCGCCGCGACCTCGGCGAGCATCGCGGTACCGACACCGCCGACGTCGGGCAGCCCGCCGCCCTGGATGGCGGTGTCGTACTTGGACTGGGCGCTCGCGGCGGGAATGCCGACGTACGTGACCTTGATGTCGGGGTTCCGCTTCTCGAAGTCGGCGATGATCTGCTTCCAGATGTCGGTGCGGACACCGCCGTTGTTGTCCCAGAACGTGATCGTGCCCTTGCCGGAACCCTCGTCGCCCTTGTCCCCCGCGCTGCCGCTGCCGTCGTCGCCGCAGGCGGTGGCGGTCAACGCGAGCACGGAGCCCAGGGCGACGGCCACGGCCGTACGCCTGCTTCTGCGGATGCTGCTCTTCATCGGTCGGCTCTCTTCGTCGGGTCTCTTCTTCGGGATCCAGTGGAGATACGCGCCGGTGGGGGCGGTGCCCCGGTTCGGCAAGCGCTTGCTAAGGAGGTACGACATCGCGGCTCCCACCAAGGACGACGGTTACCGGGCGCTGATCCGGAACTGCGAGAAGGTGGCCGCGAACACCGGCCCCGAGGACACGAAAACCGCCCCCACGTCGTACGAGAACCGGCAGCGTGCCGCCGCGCCGATGCCGATCCGCAGCCGGGCCCGCCCCGCGGGCGCGGGGCATGCCGGGCCCGCGTCCCGTTCCTGCTCGGCGACGGAGCCGACCAGGTCGCGGGAGTGCAGCAGCGGGAGTCCGGGGGCGCGGCCGAAGCTGGAGGCGGAGAGGCAGAAGTCGCCGCCGACCCGGACGTCGGGGTCGGACCAGCCGGCGTCGTGGTTGTCCGGCTCGGTCGGCCCCTGGCCCCGGACGTGGGTCCGGCCGCCCCAGAAGTTGTGCCCCTCGACGTCGGGAACGGCGACACCGACGCCGAGGTGGTGGAGGTGGTCGGCGGGGGCCGGTTCGGTGACCGCCGTGCCGGCCAGGGTGGTGACGGGGTGCAGGCAGGGGCGGGGGGAGAGCCGGTCCGGGAGCCTGGGGTGGCTCACGCAGCACCCGACCGGGCGGCCGGCGGCCTTCAGCGGCAGGGCGGCGTCCGTCATGTGCTCACCTCTTTCGGCGGGGCCCAGGGGGCGCCCAGCTCGGAGTAGAGGGCGAGGGTGTCGGCGCCGGCCGCGACCAGCGCGTCGATGCCGGTCACCACCCGGCGGTCCTCGTCGGGGAGGTGGCGCCAGGCGTCGGCGGGCAGCACGGCCGGGTCGTCGGCCAGCCGGATCGCTTCGACGACTTTCATGAAGGCGCCCGTCTCGTCCGGCTCGACCAGCAGGTCGGCGCCCGTGGTGAGGTGGTCGACGAGGTTCTCCAGCAGGTCCGTGGTGCCGTACTCGATCTCCTCCGGACCGTGGCCCGCCCGCTGGACGAGCACGCGGTCCAGCTTGTACCAGAAGGTGATCCGGCCGCGGTCGCCGTGCACCAGGACGTACGGGTCACCGGGTTCCTCGGCACAGAGCGTCGCGGCGACGGTGACCGGGCCGCGCGGGGTGGAGACGCGGACGCACGAGGTGTCGTCGGACTCGATGTCGTTGGCGCGCAGCAGTTCGGTCTCGATGCCCGTGACGTCCTCGGCGCGGGTGGTGCCGAGCAGCGCGAGCCCGGTGGCGACGGCGTGCGCGAGGGGGTTGGTGAGGACCCCGTCGACGACGTCCACCCCGTTCAGCCGGCGCCTGCCGGACCAGGGCGCGCGCCGGTAGTACGACTCGGGCCGGGCCCAGGCGCCCGCCCCGCCGACCCCCCGCACCGCGCCGATCGCGCCTTCCTCGATCAGCCTGCGGATCGCGGGCACGGCGTGCGAGCCCAGCGACTGGAAGCCGATCTGGCAGGCCACGCCCGCCTTGGCGACCCCGTCGGCCATCCGCCGGAACTCGGCGTACGACGGTGCCGGGGGCTTCTCCAGGAGCAGGTGCACGCCCCGCTCGGCCGCGGTCAGGGCCAGGTCGGTGTGGGTGGGGATGGGGGTGCAGATCACGGCGGCGCGGGCGCCGGTCTCGTCGAGCAGCGCGCCGAAGTCACCGGACTGGACCGGCTGCCCGAGTCCGTCCGGCAGCTCGTCCGCGCCCAGCGGGGTCAGCTCGCAGATGCCGGCGAGCCGTACGAGCCCCTTCTCCTGCAGCCGGCGGATGTTCTCCAGGTGCCAGCGGCCGTGGCCGCGCGCTCCGGCCAGCACGATGTCGACGGTCATGGGTTCTCTCCTGCGTTGTCGATCTTTGCGTGCAGGGTATGCGGCCCGGCAGGCCGGTCAACGAGGCGTCTCACGGGGTGTCTCATCCCTTCACCGCCCCGGCGCTGAAGCCGGTGATCAGCCACTTCTGGATGAAGGCGAAGACGATCACGACCGGTACGGCCGCGATGATCCCGCCCGCCGCCAGGGCGCCCAGGTCCACGCTGTCCGCGCTCATCAGGGTGTTCAGGCCGACCGGGATGGTCTGCTTGCTCTGGTCGGAGAGGAACATCAGGGCGAACAGGAAATGGTTCCAGGCGTGCACGAAGGCGAAGGAGCCGACTGCGATCAACCCGGGCCGCAGCAGCGGCAGGACGACGATCCGGAAGCCGGTGAGCCGGTTGCAGCCGTCGACCCAGGCGGCCTCCTCCAGGGAGTACGGCACGTTCCTGATGAAGCCGCTGATCAGGATCATCGACAGCGGGAGCTGGAAGACGGTCTCGGCGATGACGACGCTGCCGAGGGAGTTGATCATCCGCAGGCCGGCGAAGATCTGGAAGAGCGGCACCAGGAGCAGGGCGCCCGGTACGAACTGGGAGCAGAGCAGGGCGAGCATGAAGCCGCGTCTGAGCCGGAAGTCGAAGCGGGCCAGGGCGTAGCCGCCGGCCAGCGCCACGACCGTGGTCAGCACCAGGGTCGCGGTGCCGACGTAGACGCTGTTGGTGAAGTAGGTGCCGAAGCTGCGCTCGGTCCACACCTTCTGGAAGTGGTCGGAGGTGACCGGCCAGGGGACCAGCGAGGTGGATCCGGCGGGGCGGACGGCGAAGAGCAGGATCCAGTAGAACGGGATCAGGGTGAAGAGGAGGTAGATCCCGAGGGGCAGGTAGATCTGCCAGCGCGGGACCTCGTCCCAGGCCCGGCGCCGCCTCCCCGGCCGGACGGGTTCGGTCACGGCGGGGGTGGCCGCGGGGGCGATCTCGGTGATCACTTCGTCTCGCCTCCGAATTTGCTGAGCCGCAGGTAGACGACCGAGCAGAAGAGCAGGATCACGAAAGCCACCGTGGTCAGGGCCGAGGCGTAGCCGAAGTCGTGGGCGTCGACGCTGGTGTTGGCGACGTAGAGGGGAAGGGTCGTCGTCTCCCCCGCCGGGCCGCCGCCCGTGAGGGTGTAGAGAAGGTCGACGTTGTTGAACTCCCACACCGCGCGCAGCAGCGTGGACAGGACGATGGCGTCCTTGAGATGCGGCAGGGTGATGTGCCAGAACTGCTTGAGACGGCTCGCCCCGTCGACCTCCGCCGCCTCGTAGAGGTCCCTGGAGACGGACTGCAGGTCGGCGAGGATGAGGATCGCGAAGAACGGCACGCCCCGCCACAGGTCGGCGACCACGGCCGCCGGGAAGACGGTCGAGGGGTCGGAGAGCCAGCTGGTGCCGTACGAGCCGATGCCCGCGTCGGCGAGGTAACGGGTTATACCCGTCTGGGAGTTGTAGAGCAGCACCCAGATCGCGGAGGTCAGCACCCCGGAGACGGCCCACGGGGAGAAGACCAGCGCGCGGCCCAACGCCCGGCCGACGAAGGTCTGGTTGACGATCAGCGCGAGCGCGAGCCCGAACAGCAGCTGCAGGCCGACCTCGACGACGACCCATTTGGCGCTGAAGGTCAGGGTGTCCCAGAACTGCGGGTCGTGCGCGAAGGCCCGGGTGAAGTTGCCGAAGCCCGCGAAGCCGTTCCGCCAGGGCTTGGTGGGGTTGTAGTCCTGCAGGCTGTAGTAGAAGACGCTGAGGACCGGGTAGGCGATGAAGCCGAGCATCAGCAGGGCTGCCGGAGCGATGAGCAGGTACGGGAGCCTGCGCGGAGTGGCGGAGGCACGGCGCCGCCGGGGTGGCGCGGGCGGTTTCGCCACGGCTGCGGCTTGGGCCATGACTGTTCTCCGTTCGCTTCGGTTACAGCGGGTGCAGGAAGCGCTTGCTCGATGCGTCTGGTTGAAGCGCTTCGACGATTTTCGGAAGTGCGGGGGGCGCTAGCCCGCGTACGGGTCCGGGACTTCTCCGGGCCGGGCCAGGAACTCGAAGTCGCAGCCGGTGTCGGCCTGGGTGATCTGCTGGTCGTGGAGCGCGCCGTAACCGCGCCCGTAGCGCACGGGCGGCGGCGTCCACTCGGCCCGGCGCCCGGCCAGTTCCTCGTCGTCCACGTGGAGGTGGAGGGTGCGCGCCTGGACGTCGAGGGTGATGGTGTCCCCGCTGCGCACGAGTGCGAGGGGTCCGCCGACGTACGACTCGGGCGCGATGTGCAGCACGCAGGCGCCGTAGCTGGTGCCGCTCATCCGGGCGTCGGAGATCCGGACCATGTCCCGCACGCCCTGCTTGAGGAGGTGGTCGGGGATGGGCAGCATGCCGTACTCGGGCATGCCCGGACCTCCCCTGGGCCCCGAGTTGCGCAGGACGAGCACGCTGTCGGCGGTGATGCCGAGGTCCGGGTCGTTGACGGTGCGCTGCATGGTCCGGTAGTCGTCGAAGACGACCGCCGTCCCGGTGTGCTTGAGCAGGTGCTGTTCGGCGGCGATGTGCTTGATGACCGCGCCGTCCGGGCAGAGGTTGCCGCGCAGCACGGCGACCCCGCCCTCGGCGGCCACCGGGTTGTCCCGGGGCCGGATGACGTCGTCGTTGTGGACCCGGGCGCCGGCGAGCTGTTCGCGGTAGGTGTCGTGGGACACCGTCGGCCGGTCGAGGTGGAGCAGGTCGGGGATGCGGGAGAGGAAGCCGGGCAGGCCGCCCGCGAAGTGGAAGTCCTCCATGAGGTAGGTCTGTCCGCCGGGCCGCACGTTGGCGAGGACGGGGACGGTACGGGCGATGCGGTCGAAGTCGTCGAGGGTGAGCCGCACCCCGGCCCGGCCCGCCATGGCGATGAGGTGGATGACGGCGTTGGTGGAGCCGCCGAGGCCGAGCACGGTGGTGACGGCGTCCTCGAAGGCCTGCGGAGTGAGGAGCTGGGAGAGCGTCCGCCCCTTGTGGACGAGTTCGACGATCCGCATCCCCGCACTCGCGGCCATCCGGTCGTGTCCGGAGTCGACGGCCGGGATGCTGGACGCGCCCGGCACGGTCACCCCGAGCGCCTCGGCGGCGGCCGTGAGCGTGGCGGCCGTGCCCATCGTCATGCAGTGACCGGGCGAGCGCGCCAGTCCGCTCTCCAGCTCGGTCATCTCGCAGTCACCGATCAGGCCGGCGCGCCTGTCGTCCCAGTACTTCCACATGTCGGTGCCGGAGCCGAGAACCTCGCCCCGCCAGTGGCCGGGAAGCATGGGCCCGGCGGGCACGAAGACGGTGGGCAGGTCGACGGAGGCGGCGCCCATGAGGAGTGCCGGGGTTGACTTGTCGCAGCCGCCCATGAGGACGGCGCCGTCCACGGGATACGACCGCAGCAGCTCCTCGGTCTCCATGGACAGGAGGTTGCGGTAGAGCATCGGGGTGGGCTTCTGGAAGGTCTCGGAGAGGGTGGCGACCGGGAACTCCAGGGGGAAGCCGCCCGCCTGCCAGACACCCCGCTTGACGGCCTGCGCCCGGTCACGGAGGTGCACATGACAGGGATTGATGTCCGACCAGGTGTTGAGGATCGCGATGACCGGCTTGCCGAGGTGCTCCTCGGGGAGGTAGCCGAGCTGGCGGGTGCGGGCACGGTGGCTGAAGGAGCGGAGGCCTTCGGTGCCGTACCACTGGTGGCTTCTGAGTTCCTCGGGCTTCTTCATACGGACCATCCGGCGGCGATCGCGGCGACCTCGGCGCGTTCTTCCTCGGGCAGGTGCCTGCTGGGCGGGCGGACGTCGCGGCGGCACAGGCCGAGGGAGGCGAGCGCCTCCTTGACGACGGTGACGTTGTCGGCGGAGCCGCCCGCGGCACGGAGCTCCTCGAAGCGGCGGATCTGCTCCCAGACCTTCATGGCGGCCGGGTAGTCGCCGGATCGAAGCGCTTCGATCATGTTCAGCGAGACGGCGGGGGCGACGTTCACGAGGCCGGAGGTGAACCCGGTGGCGCCGGCCGAGAAGTAGGAGGGGGCGTACGGCTCCGCGAGTCCCGCCACCCACACGAACCGGTCGAGGCCCGCGTCCCTGGCGAAGGCCGCGAACTTCGCGGCGTCCGGGACGGCGTACTTGACGCCGATCACGTTCGGGCAGGCGTCGGCGAGTTCGGCGAGCCGGGCGCCGGTGAGCTGGGCGTTGCGGACGTACGGTACGACGCCGAGTCCGGGCACGGACTGCGCGATGGCACGGTGGTAGTCGACCCAGCCCGCCTGGGAGACGTACGGGTGGACGGGCTGGTGGACCATCACCATCTGCGCGCCGTGCTCCCGGGCGTGCCGTGCGGAGGCGACGGCGGTGGGGAGGTCGTGGCCGACGCCGACCAGGACCACGGCCCGGTCCCCGGCCTCGTCCAGCGTCAACTCGGTGACGAGACGCCGCTCTTCGGGGGCCAGGGCGTAGAACTCGCCGGTGTTCCCGTTCGGGGTGAGGGTGCGGATCCCGCCGTCGAGGAGTCGGCGCAGCAGGGCCCGGTGGGCGTCCTGGTCGACGCTGCCGTCCTCGGCGAACGGGGTCACCGGGATGGCCACGACGTCGGCCAGGGCCGCCCGTTGGGTCTCGAACGCCACGCTGCTCATTGCTGGCCTTCCTGGTCGGCTGCCTGGGGGAACGCTCGGTCGACGAAGGACGCGATGTGGGAGTGCAGGGCGCGGGCCGCGCCGTCGGCGTCCCCCGCCAGCGCCAGCCGCAGGATCTCGTGGTGCTCACCGGCCTCCCGCTCCCAGGAGGGGGAGGCGGCCCAGGCGACCGCGGAGACGAGGGCGGCCTGGTCGCGGACCTCGTCCAGCATCCGGCCGAGCAGCGGGTTGCCGCACGGGAGGTAGAGGGCGCGGTGGAAGTCCCGGTTGGCCAGGGAGCGTTCGGCGGTGTCGGTGGCGGCGGCGGCGCGGGTGAGGGCGTCGCGGGCGGCGTCGAGGGAGGCGCCCCGGTGGACGGCGCGCTTCACGGCCTCAGGTTCGAGGAGCAGCCGTACGTCGTAGACCTCGCGCGCCATGTCCGCGTCCACCATGCGCACCGTGACGCCCTTGTACTGGCTCATCACGACCAGCCCGGTTCCCGCGAGGGTCTTGAGCGCCTCCCGCACCGGTGTCTTGGACACCCCGAACTGCGCGGCGAGCTCGGTCTCCACCAGGGCCTGCCCAGGCGTCAGCCGGCCGGTGAGGATGCGGTGTTTGATCGCGTCCAGCACGTACTGCGTGCGGGACGGGATCGGCATGGGCACAGAGGTCATGCGCGCCTCTCGGGGGCACGTACCGGGCCGTCGGCCCGGACTGACGTATCTGATCTCGCGTATCGCGTCTCATATATGACGTATGAAGTACGACGCGGACGAAGGTAGGGAGGGCGGCCGTGTTTCGTCAATGCTTCTGACAAAGGTGGCCGGGAAGAGGAAGCCGGGACCATGGGCTCGCCTGCCATGACGGTTCTGATCAGCGCGTGGGGAGCGTCTTCGTGACGAGTGACGCGGCTTCGGCCGGCTCCGCCTCAGAAGCCCCTCGCCTCCCCCTCCCGCGCCGCACTCGTCACCCGTCCGAACACCACCCCGGCCCGGGCCGCCGCCGTCTCCGGGGTCAAGGCCGGGCCCACGTGGGTGATGAGGAGTTCCCGTGCGCCCGCCTCCCGGGCGATCCGCCCCGCGTCCTCCGGGGTCAGGTGTACACGTTCGCCTTCGCGATGCCGGTCGAGGTCGGCCTCGCACAGGAAGACGTCCGCGCGGGTCGCCAGTTCGGTCAGGGCGGGGCACGGGCCGCTGTCGCCGGAGTACGCCAGCACGCTCCCCTGGCACTCGGCGCGCAGCCCGTAGGCCTCCGTGTCGTGGGACACGGCCCGGGCGGCGAGCCGCATGTTCCAGTGCTGGACGACATGACCGTCGTACAGGGGCCGGAAGTCGAGGACTCCGCTCAGGAAGCCCGGGTCCGGCCGGCCGAAGAAGCCCGCGAGGCGCGTCGCGCACTCCTGCGGCGCGTAGACCGGGATCGGTGCGGCCGGGGCCAGTCCGCCGAAGGCGTACGCGTACGCGGCGGCCAGCAGATCCGCACTGTGGTCCGCGTGCAGGTGCGAGAGCCAGATCGCCGTGAGCCGCGCCGGATCCGTGTGCCGCTGCAACTCCGCGAAGGTTCCGGTCCCCGCGTCCACCCACACCTCGGCGCCGCCGCCCCGTACCAGGTACCCGGAGCACGGGCGGCCGGGTCGGGGGTAGGGGGAGGCGGTGCCGAGGACGGTGAGGCTCAAGGGCATGGCGAGGAGAGTACGGATCCTGGTCCCCGCCCGCTCACCGTTTGCGTCCCTTTACGGCTTCCTACGGCTTCCACCCCGGGTCCCGGGCTCCGTCTCCCGTCAGGAGGTGGACCGCACGGCCTTCCGGAACTCATCGGTCCGCCACACCGACACCCCGCCCAGGAAGCACCACAGCGCGATCACCGGGTCGCAGATCGCACACCCGAACGACGAGTCGAGGAAGAACGGGATCAGCGGCGAACCCTTGATGTCGTGGACGATGTCCCACGTCGTGTGCATCAGCCAGCCGACGCCGATGAAGGTCCAGGAGTCCAGGCCGCGGTAGGCGACATAGGTGGCAACGGTGGTGAACGCGAACTCCCAGCCGCCCAGGCCGCCGCCGCTCAGGTACGCGGCGCCCGCTCCGGCCACCATCACCGCGTTGAGGCGGCGCCGGTGCGGTTCGCGGACGAGGGACATGAGGAGGACGTAGACGAGACCGATGAGGATCGGTGCGATGTAGCGCATGAGGCCGACGGTAGGGTCGCGGCCGCACCCGCCCCATGGGCATTGCCGACAGGTTCCGACGGATTTCCGCCGGGTCGGCCGCAGCGGGCCCTCGCTCTTTGCCCCGAACATCTCACCGGCTTCGTTCTCGCCCCGCTCTCGCCCCGCTCTCGCCCCGCTCTCGCCTCGCTCCGGCCTCGTCCCGGCGTCCTTCCAAGGCACCTTCCCGGTCCCCCACCTCCGCCCAACAGGCTCAGCGCAGCGCCTCCCGCACCGCCGCCAGGTCGCCGTCGGACGCCAATCCGGCGTGATACAGCCGCAGTTCGGTCGCGCCCTGGGCACGGGCGCGGTCCGCGTCGGCCGCGAGGGTCCCGGGGCTGCCGCCCATCCCGGAGACCACCGTGAAGTTGGCGGCCAGGACCGTGTCCGCGCGCGCGTGTCCGGCGAAGGGCGCGAGCAGGGCCGTACCGCCCGTGCACGGCACCACGACGCCGTCCGCGACGGAGAGGATCGTGGCGGGGTCCACGCCCGCGTTGGCTCCGCAGTGGTACGTCACCGGGTCCGCGTGCAGGAGGACCTGGAAGCCGGCGGGCGCCGCGGCGCGCACCGCGGCGACGGCCGCCTCCTGGAGGGTGCGGGCCCGCCCGTCGCGCCACGCGCGCGTGGCCGCCGCCACCGGCTCACCGAGCAGTTTCTCCACCGTGGGCCAGCCGGCGTCGTCGCCCGCGCCCCGCCACAGCGGCTCCAGCGCCTCCCGTACGGCGACGGCCAGTTCGTCGGCGTCCAGGCCCTGTTCGCCGTATCCGGCCCGGCACACGGGGCAGAAGCAGAGCGCCATCAGGTACTGGCCGGCGTCCCCCAGGCCGACTCCGGCCGTCTTGTCGTGGGCGTGCAGGTGCTGGAGGCCGTACCAGCCGAGGGACTCCAGTTCGGTGCCGGCCGCGCCGGGGCGCACGGCGGCCTCGGCGGCGAGGTCGGTGAGGTACGCGCGCGTGGCGGGCTGGGCGATGCAGGGCGCCCACGGGTAGCGGTCGCCGTAGGCGTTCACGACCGAGGTGTCCGGACGGTCGGCGCCCAGGCGGGAGTTGTGGGCGAGGATCACCCAGGTGTGGACCTCCAGACCGGCGGCGCGCAGGGCCTCGGACGCCTCGCCGTGGGCGTCACCGGGGGCCCAGTCGCCGGCCGGACAGGGGCGCAGCTCGCGGCCCCTCCAGCGGTCGTCCGGCGGGTAGTAGACGGCCGCGTGTTCGGCGGTGACGATGCGACGGCGGGGGTGGCGGGGGGTCAGCGCGCGGGTGGAGTGGTAGGCGGAGGCCAGGGTCACCTGGTCGACGCCGAGCGCGGCGATGCGCTCCGCGGCGCCGGGGTCGCCGTTGACGTCCCAGGGGTAGACGAACGCCGACGTCCTCAGCCGCCCTGCTCCGGTTCCTCCCGACGGGGTCACGCGTCCTCCTCCAGCAGTGCGTAGCCGCGTTCGATCAGCTGGGCGAGCTGCTTGACGTGGTCCTCGGCCGGTTCGTGCAGCGGGGGGCGGACCTCGCCGACGTCCAGGCCGCGCATCCGCACTCCGGCCTTGACGAGCGAGACGGCGTAGCCCCGGCCCTGGGCGCGCAGTTCGACGAACGGCCGGTAGAAGCCGTCGAGCAGGCGTTCCGCCGTCCTCCTGTCCCCCTCGCGCAGGGCCGCGTGGAAGGCGAGCGCGATCTCGGGGACGAAGCAGAAGACGGCCGAGGAGTAGAGGTCGATGCCGATGGCCTGGTAGGCGAGCTGGGTCTGCTCGGCGGTGGGCAGGCCGTTGAAGTACAGGAAGTCGCCGGGGACCTCGGTGCGGACGGCGCTGACGATGCGCTGCATGAGGTCCAGGTCGCCGAGCCCGTCCTTGAGGCCGATGACCCCCTCGGTGCGGGCGAGTTCGACGACCGTGGGCGGGGTGAACACGGCGTTGTCGCGCTGGTAGACGATCACCGGGAGGCCGGTGGCCGCCGCCACCTCGCGGTAGTGCCGCAGCAGACCCTCCTGCCCGGCGACCACCAGGTAGGGCGGCATGGCGAGCAGGCCGTCGGCGCCCGCGGCCTCGGCGAGACGCGCGTAGCGTACGGCGAGCGCGGTGCCGTAGCCGGCGCCGGCCACCACGGGCACCCGGCCGTCGGCCGCCGCCACGGCCGCGCCCACGCAGGCCTCGAACTCCTCCGGCAGCAACGCGTGGAACTCCCCCGTGCCGCAGCAGGCGAAGACCGCGGCGGCGCCGGCCTCGACGCCCCGGCGGACGTGCTCGCGGTAGGCGTCGAGATCGAGGGAGCCGTCGGGGCCGTAGGCGGTGACGGGGAAGAAGAGCGGCCCGCGGGGATCACGGAGCCGGGCGGCGAGAGGGGCTGGCGTCACGGGCGCTCCCTGTCGATGCATGTCTCTGTCGACACATGCTGCTATTGATGCACGTCTCTGATCGATGTCCATATTCATGAACGCGACCACGGTACGAGGCCCCATTGGTGCCGGTCAAGCGGCGAAACAGGCACCACGCAGGCGGATCACCGCACCCGCGACATACTTGACTGAGCACGCCTCAGATCCTTAGCGTGTCCACGAATGTGAATTCCATACACGGACGCGACCGATGCCGATCCAAGGAGACCGTGGATGCCCACTCCCCGCACGCTACTGCTCACCGGTGCCGCCGGCGGACTCGGCACCCTGATGCGGTCCCTGCTCCCGGAGTACGGCTACGCACTGCGCCTGTTCGACGTGCGCCCGATCGACGGCGAACCGGACGCGATCACCGCCGACCTCGGCGACCGGGACGCGCTGCGGGCGGCGGTGCGGGGCGTGGACGCGGTCCTCCACCTCGCGGGGATCTCCCTGGAGGCGCCCTTCGAGAAGATCCTCCGCTCGAACATCGAGGGCACCTACCACCTGTACGAGGCCGCCCGCGAGGCCGGCGTGCCGCGGATCGTGTTCGCCTCCTCCAACCACGCCGTCGGCTTCACCCCCGCCCCGCGGGACGGTGACCCCCTCATCCCGGTCGACACCCCGCACCGCCCGGACACCTTCTACGGCCTGTCCAAGTCGTTCGGCGAGGACCTCGCCCAGCTGTACTGGGACAAGCACGGCCTGGAGACCGTCTCCGTCCGCATCGGCTCCTGCTTCGCGGAGCCGGCCGACGTGCGGATGCTCTCGGTGTGGATGAGCCCCGCGGACGGCGCCCGCCTCTTCCACGCGGCCCTGACCGCCGAGGAGGTCGGCCACACCGTCGTCTACGGCTCCTCCGCCAACACCCGGCTGTGGTGGGACCTGACCACCGCGCGGGCGCTCGGCTACGAGCCGCAGGACGACTCCGAGCAGTTCGCCGCCAAGCTGATCGCCGAGCACGGCGAGCTGGACCCGGAGAAGCCGGCCCACACCCACCTGGGCGGCCGCTTCGTCGACGACCCGCCGATCTGGCCGTACTGACCGGCAGCGCCGGGGGGCGGAACTGCCGCCGGCACCGGGAGCGGACTCGGCGGCCGTACCAAAAACGATCGCTCAGGACGACGGGCGGGCACCGAACGGGCCCGTCCGCCGTGCCGTTCGGGCACGGATCGTGCCCGATCCCACGTCCCCGACGGCAGCGCCCCAGGTCCGAGACGGGCAGACCAGAGCCCGACCGGGCACACACGGGCAGCATCGGGTCGGCAACAGGCCTGGTCGGCGCCGTACCCCGGCGGTACAACTTCCCCCATGGCCCGAACGGGCAGTTCCACAGGGAAGCGGGTGACGGCATGAGCACCAGGACGGCGGAAGAGCGCCAACGCGAGATCGTGCGGACCGCCCGCACCACCGGCTCGGTGGACGTCACCGCACTCGCCGCCGAGCTGGGCGTGGCCAAGGAGACCATCCGGCGCGATCTGCGCGCCCTGGAGGACCACGGGCTCGTGCGGCGCACCCACGGCGGCGCCTACCCGGTGGAGAGCGCCGGCTTCGAGACCACCCTCGCGTTCCGGTCGACCAGCCATGTCCCGGAGAAACGCCGGATCGCCTCCGCCGCCGCCGAGCTGCTCGGCGACGCCGAGACCGTCTTCGTCGACGAGGGCTTCACCCCCCGGCTCATCGCCGAGGCGCTGCCCGGGGACCGGCCGCTGACCGTGGTCACCGCGTCCCTGCCCGTGGCGGGCGCGCTCGCGGAGGCCGAGAACGTCTCCGTCCTGCTGCTCGGCGGCCGGGTCCGCTCCGGCACCCTCGCCACCGTCGACCACTGGACGACGAAGATGCTCGCCGGCTTCGTCGTCGACCTCGCCTACATCGGCGCCAACGGCATCACCCGCGAACACGGCCTGACCACCCCCGATCCGGCGGTCAGCGAGGTGAAGGCGCAGGCGATACGGGCCGCCCGCCGCACGGTCTTCGCCGGTGTGCACACCAAGTTCGGGGCGGTCAGCTTCTGCCGGTTCGCGGAGATCGGCGAGCTGGAGGCCATCGTCACCGGCACCCTGCTGCCCGCCTCCGAGGCCCACCGCTACTCGCTGCAGGGCCCACAGGTCATCCGCGTCTGACCCCGAGCCGACCGAAGCCTCCGACCCACCGACCCCCGTCCCCAACGGCACATCCACGCCCACCCCCGCCCCTTATATCCCTATACGTCCTCCAGGAGCGCCCCATGCGAACCCAGAGCCGACGAACGCCCCGCGCCCTGCTGGCGGTGGCCGCCGCAGGAACGCTGATCGCCCCGCTGCTCGCCGCCTGCTCGGGCGCCGGCGCGGGCGGCGGTTCCTCCGCCCACTCCATCAACGTCCTCATGGTGAACAACCCGCAGATGGTGGAGCTGCAGAAGCTCACCAAGGACAACTTCACCAAGGACACCGGGATCGAGGTGAACTTCACCGTGCTGCCCGAGAACGACGTCCGCGACAAGATCAGCCAGGACTTCGCCAACCAGGCCGGCCAGTACGACGTCGCCACCCTCTCCAACTACGAGATCCCGATCTACGCCAAGAACGGCTGGCTGGAGCCGATGGACTCGTACGTCAGGAAGGACACCGCCTTCGACCAGCAGGACATCCTCAAGCCGATGCGGCAGGCCCTCACCGCGGCCGACGGCAAGCTCTACGGCGAGCCCTTCTACGGCGAGTCCTCCTTCCTGATGTACCGCAAGGACGTCTTCCGGAAGAAGGGCCTGACCATGCCGGCCCACCCCACCTGGCAGCAGGTCGCCGACCTGGCCGCCAAGGCGGACGGCGCCGAGCCCGGCATGAAGGGCATCTGCCTGCGCGGGCTGCCCGGCTGGGGCGAGATGCTGGCCCCGCTCACCACGGTCGTCAACACCTTCGGAGGCACCTGGTTCGACAAGGACTGGCAGGCCCAGCTGGACGCCCCGGCGTTCAAGCAGGCCACGCGGTTCTACGTCGACCTGGTCCGCAAGCACGGCGAGTCCGGCGCCGCCCAGTCCGGGTTCGCCGAGTGCCTGAACAACATGACCCAGGGCAAGACCGCGATGTGGTACGACGCCACCTCCGGCGCCGGCTCGCTGGAGGCCGCCGGCTCCCCGGTCAAGGGCAAGATCGGGTACGTGCCTGCCCCGGTCGAGAAGACCGACAGCTCCGGCTGGCTCTACACCTGGGCGTGGGGCATCCAGAAGGCGTCCAAGAACCCCGGCGACGCCTGGAAGTTCATCTCGTGGGCGTCGAGCAGGGACTACGAGAAGCTCGTCGGCGAGAAGGCGGGCTGGGCCAATGTGCCGGCCGGCAAGCGCACCTCGACGTACGACATCCCGCAGTACCGCAAGGAGGCGGCCGCCTTCGCCGACGTCACCCGGGACGCCATCGCCGCCGCCAAGCCGGACGACCCGGGGGTGCAGCCGCGGCCCGCGCCCGGCATCCAGTTCGTCGGCATCCCCGAGTTCACCGACCTGGGCACCAAGGTCTCCCAGGAGATCAGCTCCGCCGTGGCCGGCCGGCAGTCCGTGGACGACGCGCTGAAGAAGGCCCAGAAGCTGGCCGAGGCCGTCGGCAAGAAGTACGAGGGATCATGACCGTCACCGCCTCCCCCCGGGTCGCCGCCGCCACCGCGCGGCCGGCGCCCCGGCCGCCCTCCGACCGGCTGCGGGCCTGGGCCACCCGGGCCCCGCTGCTGCCCGCGCTGGTCTTCATGATCGTGGTGACCCAGCTGCCGTTCGTGGCGACCGTGGTCATCTCCTTCTTCGACTGGAACGCGCTCTACCCGAAGGACCGCCACTTCACCGGCATCGACAACTACCGCCAGGTCCTGACCGATCCGGACCTGCGCCACTCGGTGTGGACGACGGTCCTGCTGACGGTCACCGTGGTGCTGGTCAGCCTGGTCCTCGGGCTGGCGGTGGCGCTGCTGCTGAACCGGCGGTTCCGGGGCCGCGGCGTGGTCCGCACGCTGATGATCGCGCCCTTCCTGATCGTCCCCGTCGCGGCGGCGCTGCTGTGGAAGCACGTCCTCTACAACCCCGAGTACGGGCTGCTGAACGGCCTGTTGCACTACGTCGGCGGCCCGCAGCCGGACTGGATCTCCGACACCCCGCTGCTCGCGGTCGAGGCCGCCCTGGTGTGGCAGTGGACGCCGTTCATGATGCTGATCCTGCTGGCGGGGCTGCAGAGCCGCGACCAGCAGCAGCTGGAGGCGGCACGGGTGGACGGCGCGAGCGACTGGCAGGTCTTCCGCTACCTGACCCTCCCCCACCTGCGCCGGTACCTCGAACTCGGCGCCCTGCTGGGCTCGATCTACATCGTGCAGAACTTCGACGCGGTCTTCACGATCACCTCCGGGGGCCTGGGCACCGCCAACCTCCCCTACACCGTCTACCAGAGCTTCTATCAGGCGCACGAGAACGGCCTCGCCTCGGCCGCGGGCGTCGTGGTCGTCATCGGCTCGATCGTCATCGCGACCTTCGCCCTGCGTGTGGTGTCGTCGCTGTTCCGCGAGGAGGTGTCCCGCGTATGACCACCGTCCTGCGTGTCGTACGGCGCGGCGGACTCGGGCTGGTCGCCTGGCTGACCGGGATCGTGTTCTTCCTGCCCATCGCCTGGATGGCGCTGACCTCCTTCCACTCCGAGGCGGACGCGGCGACCAACCCGCCGTCCTTCACCGCCGCCCTCACTCTGGACAGCTACCGCGAGTTCTTCGGCGTGGGAGGCGGGGCGAGTCCGTGGCCCGCCCTGATCAACTCGGCGATGGCATCGGTGTTCTCGACGCTCCTCGTCCTCCTGCTGTCCTTCCCGGCGGCCTACGCGCTGTCGATCCGCCGGGTCCGCAAGTGGACCGACGTCCTGTTCTTCTTCCTCTCCACCAAGATGCTGCCGGCCGTGGCGGGCCTGCTGCCGGTGTACCTCTTCGCGAAGAACGCCGGGATGCTCGACAACATCTGGCTCCTGGTCGTCCTCTACACCTCCATGAACCTGCCGATCGCGGTGTGGATGATGCAGTCCTTCCTCGCCGAGGTGCCGGTCGCGGTCATCGAGGCCGCTCGGGTGGACGGCGCGCGGCTGCCGACCGTCCTCGCGCGCGTGGTCGCCCCGATCTCCCTGCCCGGCATCGCCGCGACCGCCCTGATCTGCTTCATCTTCAGCTGGAACGAACTGCTCTTCGCCCGCGTGCTGACGGGCGTGGTCGCCGAGACCGCCCCCGTCTTCCTGACCGGCTTCATCACCAGCCAGGGCCTGTTCCTGGCGAAGGTCTGCGCCGCGTCCCTCGTCGTCTCCCTGCCGGTGCTCGCCGCGGGGTTCGCCGCCCAGGACAAACTCGTCCAGGGCCTGTCCTTGGGAGCCGTGAAATGAAGGCCGCCGTCATCGAGTCCGTGGGCCGCGCCGTCGTCACCGAGGTCCCGGACCCGGCACCTGGCCCCCGCGACGTCGTCGTGGAGGTGGCCGCCTGCGGTCTGTGCGGCACCGATCTGCACATCCTCCAGGGCGAGTTCGCCCCCGAACTGCCGATCGTGCCGGGTCACGAGTTCGCCGGCGAGGTGGTCGGGGTCGGCTCCCAGGTGACCGAGGTGGCGATCGGCGACCAGGTCGCGGTCGACCCGTCCCTGTACTGCCACGAGTGTCGGCAGTGCCGGGGCGGCCACAACAACCTCTGCGAGCGGTGGGCCGCCATCGGCGTGACCGTGCCGGGCGGGGCCGCGCAGTACGCGGTGGCCCCGGTCGCCAACTGCGTGCGGCTCCCCGAGCACGTCCGCACCCAGGACGCGGCCCTGGTAGAGCCTCTGTCGTGCGCGGTGCGCGGCTACGACATCCTGCAGTCCCGGCTCGGCGCGCACGTGCTGATCTACGGCTCGGGGACCATGGGCCTGATGATGCTGGAGCTGGCCAAGCGGACCGGCGCGGCGAGCGTGGAGGTGGTGGACCTCAACCCGGCCCGCCTGGAGACCGCGCGGCGGCTCGGGGTCTCCGGCTCCGCCGCGCACGCCGACGAACTGGACCGCCCGCTGGGCTGGGACGTGGTGATCGACGCGACCGGCAACGCGGCGGCGATCCAGGACGGCCTGGGGCGGGTCGCCAAGGCGGGCACGTTCCTCCAGTTCGGGGTCGCCGACTACGCGACACGGGTGACGATCGACCCGTACCGCATCTACAACCAGGAGATCACCATCACCGGTTCCATGGCCGTGCTGCGCAGCTACGAGCGGGCGGCGGAGCTGTTCGCGAACGGGGTGCTGGACCCGGACGTCTTCATCAGCGACCGCCTCCCGCTGGACAGCTACCCGGGGGCGCTGGAGCAGTTCGCTGCGGGCGTGGGACGGAAGATCGTGGTGGTGCCCTGAGCCGATCGGGCGCCCGCCGTCGGGTGAGGGACCTCGGGTAAGGGAACGGTAAAGCGGTGTCGTTCGTTCACGGGGCATGACAGCTATGACCCCTGGCTCGAACATCCCTCTCCCCGCCCCCCGGGTGGCGGTGGACGTCGCCGCCCCGGTGCGGCTCGACGTTTCGGGCCTGCTGCTCACGGGCGACGGCAAGGTGCGCTCCGACGACGACTTCATCTTCTACAACCAGCCGGTCGGACCCGGTGTGACGTACCGCTCCGGCGGCGGTGCGTCCCCGGACGCGATCATCGTCGACACGGCCGCCGTGCCGCCCGGGATCGAGAAGATCGTGGTCACCGCCAGCCCCGACGCGGTCGGCCAGACCTTCCAGGGCATCGAGCCGACGGCGACGATCCGCGACGCCGACGACGGCTCGGTGCTGGCCACGTTCACGCCGCCGCAGCTGGGCGCGGAGACGGCCCTGGTGGTCGTCGAGATCTACCTGCGGAACGGCGCGTGGAAGGCACGCGCGGTCGGGCAGGGATACGCCGACGGGCTGGCCGGGATCGCGACGGACTTCGGCGTGACCGTGGAGGAGCCGGCGCCCGCCCAGGCCGCCCCCGGCCCGGCCGCCTCCGTCGCCCCGCCCGTGCCCCGGTCGGCGCCCCCGGCGGCTCCTTCGGCCCCGCCGGCCCCGCCCGCGCCGCCGGCCCCGGGCGCCGGGAAGATCAACCTCGACAAGGGCCGGGTCAGCCTCCAGAAGAACCAGACCGTGTCCCTGGTCAAGGGCGGCAGCCCGCTGCTCTCCCAGGTCAAGATGGGCCTGGGCTGGGAGCCGGCGTTCCGCGGCAAGGACATCGACCTGGACGCGTCCGTCATCGCCTACGGTCCGCGGCGCGACCACGTCGACAGCTGCTACTTCGGCAAGCTGTCCATCCTGAACGGCGCGATCAAGCACTCGGGCGACAACCTCACGGGCGAGGGCGGCGGGGACGACGAGGTGATCGTGGTCGACCTCGGCCGGATCCCGCAGGAGGTCACCGGCCTGGTCTTCACGGTCAACTCGTTCTCCGGCCAGAAGTTCACCGAGGTCGCCAAGGCCTACTGCCGGCTGCTGGACGCCGCGACCGGCGAGGAGCTGGTCCGCTTCGACCTCACGAGTGCCGAGGCCCAGACGGGCGTGCTGATGGCGAAGCTGGTCCGGCAGTTCTCCGGTGAGTGGGACATGACCGCGATCGGCTCGTTCGTGAAGGCCCGCACGGTACGGAACATGGTCAAGCCGGGGGCGGAGGCGCTCTGACGCGGCTCCGCGACGGGTGTGCGGCCGTGCGCGCTACGGCCGCAACCCCTCCGTGAGCAGGGCCAGATAGCGCCGGATCTCCTTGCCCTGACCGTCGGCCAGCTCCGAGGCGGTGGCCAGTCCGTGCGCGAGGCGCAGGACCTCGACCGGCTCGACGTCCAGGCGCAGGGTGCCCTCCTGCTTCGCCGCGTCCACCAGCCGGGTGGCCGCGCCGCGGACCGTCACCCCGCAGGCCGCGCCCGTGGCCGAACTGCCGTCCGTGACGGCCGAACCCAGCAGGGCCTTCAGACCGCGCACCTGGATGGTGGCGACGCACACTTCGTTCAGCCACTCCGTCAGCGCGGCGCCCGGCGGCAGCTGGGCGGCGAACTCGTCGGCCTTCGCCGCCAGCCCCTCCAGCCGGCCCACGAACGCGGCCTCCAGCAGCGCCTGCCGGGTCGGGAAGTGCCGGTACAGCGTGCCGGAGCCGACGCCCGCCCGCCTGGCGATGTCGTCCAGCGACGCGTTCTCCCCCTGCGCGGCGAAGGCCTCGACGGCGACCGCCAGCAGCCGCTCGTAGTTGCGCCGGGCATCCGCGCGCATGGGCCTGACCCGCGTCATCCAGCTACTCCTCGCGCGAACCGGGGACTGGCTCCTTGACGTGCTCCCTGGCCTAAAGTCCAGGGATTCCAGCCTGGGTCGTCTGACCCTTCCGGGGGCTTCCTGCTTCACCGCGCTGTGCGGGCACGTG
>NZ_JBFAXI010000019.1:0-111618 GCF_040680735.1 Streptomyces sp. NPDC051987
GTGATCCTGCGGTGCGTGATCTGCGGAGGCCCCGACATCGAGACGGCGTACCTGCACAACCTGAACGTGCTGCCCATCGCGGACGATTTCACCGGGGCGATGTCGGCCTCGGCCCGGCGGCTGCTGGCGGCGGCGACGGTCGCCGGGTGACTCTCGCCCAGCGTGCGACGGAACCGGGTCAGGGTGTCGGTGTGCAGCACCGTGGCCTCGTCCACCCGGTCCAGCGCACGCAGGTCCAGCGCGACGTTGTTGGCGCAGGCCAGGGTGGTCGGGTGGTCCGCGCCCAGGTCGCGCCTGAGGATCTCCAGGGTCTGCCGGTCCAGTTCCAGTGCCTCTGCGTGACGGCCCAGCGCGCTGTGCTGGTTGGCCATGCCCAGGGCCGTGGTGAGGGTGAGGATGTTCTCCTCCCCCAGCGACTCGCGCATGCCCCGCAGTGCCGCCTCGACGTGTTCCCCGGCGGCGTCGAGATCGCCCAGGTGGCGCAGGGTGATGGCCACGTTCGTCCGGGCGGACAGGGTGTAGGGGTGAGCGGGGCCCAGCTGGGCGGCGTAGCGCTCGACGGTCGCCTCGCCCACCTCCCGGGACCGCTCCAGCTGGCCGTTCTGCCTCAGGTCGACGACCAGGTTGGCCGCGAAGGCGATGGCGTCCGGATGGTCGGCTCCGTAGCGGCTCTGGATCCGCGACAGGCCCTCTTCGGCGAGCTCCAGCGCCCCGTCGTGGTCGCCGGCGCGCCGCCGGCACACCGCGAGCACCCGGGCACAGGTGATGCTGGCCGGGTTGTCCTCGCCGTAGTTGGCGATGTACCGGGCGTAGACGTCCTCCTGGTGGACCAGCGCCCCCAGGTAGTCGCCGACCTCGCGCATGTCGAGGGAGAGGCCGCTGAGGGTGTTCAGGGTGTCGAGGTGGTTCTCGCCCAGGGTGAGGCCACGCAGCCGGGCCGTCTCCGCGTCGAGCTCGCGGGCCTCCTGGTACAGGCCCATCAGCCGCAGGCCGATGCCCAGGCTGTGCGCCGCGCGGAGGGTGGCCGGGTCGTCCTCGCCGAAGGCCCGCAGGGAGCGTTCGTAGACCGACCGGTTGATGTTCAGCGCCTCGGCCAGCTCGGCCCGCAGCCGCAGTCCGCTGGTCAGCTGGATGAGGGCGTCCAGGGTGCCCTCGTCGTCCTCGCCCGCGACCCGGACGTAGGTGTCCGCGGTGCGCTGCATCATGTCGGCGGCTTCCGCGTACTCGCCGACCCTGCGCAGCAGGAAGGCCAGCCACTTCGCCATCTCCAGCGTCTGCTGGTCCTCGGCGCCGAACTTCGCGGTCCACACCTGCAGCGCCTCACGCGCCATGGAGACCGCCCCGTCGAAGTCCCCCCAGATGGAGAGGAACTCCACCACGTCCCGGATCAGGCCGCGCACCCACGGCGAGTCGCACTCCACGGCCCGCGACACCACGATGTGCGGCAGCAGCTGCTGGTAGCGCGGCCACAGCTCGCGCGAGCCGGGGCTGTTGGGGTTGGCGTCGGCGAGCAGCAGGTGCGCGCCGTGCCGCATGTCCGCCTGCTGCTGCGGGGACATGCGGTTGACCAGGACCGCCTGGACCAGGCGGTGCAGCTGGATGGTGTCGTGCCGGTGCTCGATGCGGGCCAGGGCGTAGACGTTGATCTCGCGGATGGCCCGGCCCAGCCTGATCGGGTGGCGCAGGGCCTCGTCGAGCTCGGGGGCGATGGTGCTCCGTGAGTTGTTGAAGAGGGAGCGTGAGATCGGCTCGGGGGCGAAGAACGAGCAGACCTGGAGGAGCTGGAGCGCCGCGGGGTTGCGCTGTTCGAGCTGGCGCAGCGAGACGTCCCAGGCGGCGGCCACCGACATGGGGTAGTCCGGCGACGGGACGAGTTCGAGCATCAGCTCGGCGATCTTCTCCCGGATCAGCCCCAGGTACTCGTCCACGGCCATGCCGGTGACGGCCTGCCAGGCCGCGGCCTGCTCGATGGCGAGGGGCAGGTCGCCCAGTTCCTCGGCGAGCAGGTCGGCGTCGGCGTCGGTCAGGTCGCGGGCCCGGCGGCGCAGCAGGGCCTTGCTCTCCTCCCGGGTGAAGACGTCCACGGAGAGGGTCCTGGCTACCCGGTCCCACTCCTGGTTCCGGGAGGTGATGAGGATCTTGCCGGTGCCGCCGGTCGGGAAGTAGGGGCGTACGGCCTCGACGTTCTCGGCGTTGTCGAACACCAGGAGCCAGCGGTCGTAGGGATCGCCCCGGCGCAGGGCCTCGCGGACCGCCGGGACCGCCCGGTTGGCCTCCGTGCCCACGTTCAGGCCGATCCGGTGGGCGAGTTCGGTGAGCGCGGTCAGGATCATCGTCGGCTGTTCGGAGGGGATCCACCAGATCACGTCGTACTCGGCCGCGTGCCGGTAGACGTACTCGATGGCGATCTGGGACTTCCCGACCCCGCCCATGCCGTGCAGGGTGTGCGGCAGCACCGCCGAGGTGTCGCCCGTCAGCAACTGCTCGTGCACCTGCGCGAGGAGTTCCTCCCGCCCGGTGAAATTGGGGTTGTTCGGCGGCACGTTGCCCCAGACCACCGGCACGGAGGCGCGCTGCGGGGTCTGCCGTGACTCCGGGGCGGCCGGCCCCGGGACCGCCCTGCCGGGTGACGAGAGGTCGGCGCCCGGCTGCCCGTCGGCGCTCGGAACGGGAATCTCCCGCGCTGGAGTCCCGCTCGCGGTTCCCTCCGCTGCATGCTGGTACTCACTGGCAGTGGTGTCGGTCATGTCCGGGCCGCCCAAATCTGGATTTACCACATATTTATTACGGACATCGTGGCTCATTTGCCGCGAATTCTCATTGATCGACGCACCCGGGGACGCCCCCTCCAGTGCCGCGCTGACCCGGCGGGCGCGCAGCAGATAGGGCCCCGACAGGGCGCGCAGCACGGCCAGTTCGACCCGCACGAACGGCAGGCTCTCCGCCGTCACTTGGGGAACCGGCTCCTCCTCCGGGGCGAGCAGCGCGCCGTGCAGCCCGCGGGCCGCCTCGAACCGGTCGCCGTAGAACTCGGACACCGAGCTCACCACCCGGGCGGTGTCCGCGCGCATCGCGCCCGCCAGCAGCGCCTCGCGCGCGCCGTCGACGAACTCCAGCGGCGCGGGCGCGGCGGCGCCGTGCGCCCCGGCGGCGGGCGCCGGCTGCTCCAGCAGGCCGCTCAGGAAGAGCTCGGCCAGATGGGCCGGCTGTGCCTCGGGCACCAGTCGGCGCTGCACGTCGCGGACCAGGCGGGGCTCCAGGATGGCGGCGGCCAGGTGGGTGGCCAGCCGGAACGCGGTGGGCGTGGCATGGCTGCGGAAGCGCCGGATGCGCTCCTGCACCGAGGGCGCCGGGATGACGACCGGCGGCTCGTCCACGTCCTCCTCGGGCGCCTCGGGCGCGCCCAGCAGCAGCACCGGGGCCTCGACCCAGCCGGGTTCGGCACCGGCCACCAGACGGGCCCAGCGGCCCAGCCAGCGCGCGTCCAGTTCGAGGACCGGGACCGCCGCCGTCCAGCGGGCGGGCGGCGGGTCGAAGGGGTCGCGCCACTCGGCCGGGAAGTCCACGGCCAGTTCGGTGGTGCGGGCCCCGGCGCGGGGGCTGCGCAGCCGGGCCTGCCGGGGCGCCAGCGCGGTGCGGTGCCAGTCCCGCTCGGACAGCAGATGCAGCACGGCCACCGGTCCGGCCGCGGCCCAGGGCTCCAGCGCCTGCCGGCCGGCCCCGGTCCGCCACAGCGGTCCCAGGCCGTCGGTGAGCACGAGGACGATCCGGCGGCCGGTACGGTCCACCAGTTCGCCGGGGACGCCGAGGACGTCGTGCTCCGGGTACGGCCCGCGCAGCACCGCCTCCGGCCCCCGGGGGCTCTCGCGCAGGCCCAGCCGGCGCACCCGTACGTCACGGAAGGCGCCCAGCCGCTGGGCCACGGCGGCGAACTCGGCGACCGTCTGCTCCCAGATCACCATGGTCGCGTGGTCGTCCACCACCAGCACCAGATCGAAGCGGCGCTCGTCCGCCGGCCGGGTGTAGGGCACCCACAGGCCGTCCTCGGCGGCCCGTTCGGCGGTGGTCTCCTCGTCCAGCTCGACCTCGAACGCCGAGGGCGTCAGCTGCTTCAGCGCGCGCAGGGCGCGGGTGATCCCCGCCGCGTCCCGCAGGTCCGGCGGCGCCTCCGCCGGCCCGGCCGCTCCGGCCCCGGGCCGCCGGGCCGCCCGCTCCTGTTCCGGTGCGGCGGGCCGGAACGGCAGGAACACCACCTCGCCCGGGTCGCCGGTGTCGCGGGGGTCGAGAGTGGCCTGACTTCCGTCGGCGCCATGGGGGGCATGGCTGTCGTGAGTGCCGTGGGTGTCGTGGATGTCGTGGATGTCGCGGGTGCCGACGGACGGCTCCGTCTCCCGCACCGCACCGTCGGGGCCCGTCGCGCCCGTCGCCCCGCCCGTCGGTCCGCCGCCGCCGTCGCCGTCGTCGGCTGCCGTGCCGCCGGTGGCGCCGCCGGTCCTGCGGCCGGCCGGGCCGCCTGTCCTGCCGGGCGCCGACGACCTGCCGGGGGGTGGTTCGGGCAGCCCGGACAGCCCCGACAGGCCGGTCGGCCGGGGCTGCGGCGGGCGGTCCGACGCCGGCAGCCGCGCCGCCAGCGTCTGGTACGCGTGCAGCCAGAGGCCCTCCGCCACTTCGAAGGCCTCCGGCCGGGCACGCGAGTCCTCGTCCATCAGGGCGCCCCCGACAGCTCGCGCCAGAGGGCGTCGAGCAGCTCGCTCCAGGACTCGTCGTCCTCCCGGACCCCGGCCGTGCGCAGGAAGACGGCGTTGAGCAACTGGTCGGTCGCCAGCCCCCCGTGCTGCCGGCTGCGCTCCACGAAGGCCCGGATCATGTCGTCGTGGCGGCCCTCCTGGTCCCGGAAGTGCGCGGCGATCATGGCGGCCAGCTGGTCCTCGCGGGGCGGGGAGACGTCCAGCCGGACGCAGCGGCGGAGGAAGGCCGGGGGGAACTGGCGTTCGCCGTTGCTGGTGATGACGACGAACGGGAAGGCCCGGCACCGGACCCGGCCGTCCGTCACCGTGACCGTGGTGTCCGGGTCGTCGGTGAACACCTGCGCCCGGCTCTCGTGATGGCGGGCACGGACCAGTTCCGGGATGTCGTACGAGCCGTTCTCCAGCACGTGCAGCAGGTCGCTGGGCAGGTCGATGTCGCTCTTGTCCAGCTCGTCGATGAGCAGGACGCGGGGCAGCTCGTACGGGAGCAGGGCGGTGCCCAGCGGGCCCAGCCGCACGAAGTCCCCGATCCGGGCCGCGGTGGCGCCCCCGGCCGGCGCCCCGGTGCCGCCGTCCGGCGCCCCGGTGCCGCCGTCCGCCACCGGTGCCGCGGTGGTGTCGCTCCGGGCCGCGGTGGTGCCGCTCCGGGCCGCCGCCGCGGTGCCGTCGTGGTCCGGTGCGACGGCCGGGCCCCGCCCGAGGGAGGCCTGGGCGCGGCCGATGGCGTCGTACTCGTACAGCCCGGAGCGCAGGGTGCTGCGGGAGGTGATCCCCCAGTGCAGGACGCGGCCCAGGCCCAGTTCGCGGGCGACCAGATAGGCCAGCGTGGACTTCCCGATGCCCGGCCGGCCGGTGACCAGCAGCGGCCTGCGCAGCAGCAGCGCCGTGTTGATCATGTCGATGTCGTGCGGGTCCTGCCGGGAGGTGGTGCGGCCCGCGCTGCCGAGCCGGCGGTCGGTCTCGGCGCTCTCGGCCGGTACGGGCGGCAGCACCGGGCCGCCGTCGAAGGCCCGCCAGCCGGGCGGCGGGGGCAGCACGTCGGCGAGGCGGATGTCCGGCAGCGGCTGCCCGGTGCCCCGATAGATCCACCAACTGCGGCTGACCGGACCGCCGTTGCGGCCGTTCTCCACCGGATGCTGGACGCGGTTCATGAGGTCCCCTCGTCGTCGTGGCCGCCGCGCACGCCGCCGGGCTCCGACGCCGGGTGTCCCGGGTGTTCGGACCAGTCGACCATCCGGTTCGGGTCGTCGAGGAGTACCGCGAGATGACGTCCGGTGTGCGCGTTCCGTTGCGCCGCGGCGGCGGTGGCCGCCTCGTTCCGCAACTGCCTCACGCGCTGGGGCAGTTCGGCGGCCGTTCCCTTCAGTAGTTTGTCGACCCGTTTCCGGAAGTCGCCCGGGGGCGTGGGCCGGCGGTCCCAGACGGCCAGCGGCACGCCGGCCCGCAGCGCGGCTTCGAGGGTGGCCTGGCGGCCGTCGGGTCCGGGCAGCGGCGGCGCGTTGAGCGCGACCGAGACCAGTCGCTCGTCGGCGGCGAGCACGCTGGTCCACCGGACGGGGTCGTGGCCGCGCTCGCCCGTGGTGTCCCAGTGGCAGGCGATCCGGGGCCCGGCCGCCAGTTGCTGCCAGCGGTTGCGCCAGCGCCGGTGATAGCGCCGGGCCCGCATCCGCTCCAGGCTCCGCAGCGCCACCGGGTAGTCCAGGCACAGCGCGGTGGCGGAGGAGGAGTCGGAGGCCGTGGGCAGCCACTCCATGGGCTGGTTCAGCAACTGGAGCGGCAGCACGAACTCCAGGACCGGTCTGCCGGGGCGCTCGCCCCAGTCCTCCTCGACGCTGCCGACCAGCTCCTCGACCGCGGCCTCGACGTCGCTCAAGGCCACGATCCGGTCCTCTCCTCGCTCCGGCCGCCATGAGCCAGGTCGCCGCTGACGCCAGTGGGAGAGCAGGTACTCGTCCGAGCCCATCCCGTGCTTGCTCAACTGGACAACGAGACAGGCGGGTGCCGGTTCCGCCGCTCCCCGGGCGATCTGCGAGCGGAGCGCTTCGAGGGGCCGCACCAGGTCGAGCCGGCTGCTCTGGTCGTCGTTCCAGTCGCGCAGGCCGTCGATGAGGCGCCGGTCGGCGCCGGAGGCGGCGCCCGCCGCGATCGCGTGCTCCACCAGGGCCAGCACGGGAAGCAGGCCGTCGGGGCGGGCGTTGGCCCCGGCGAGGAAGTCGAAGGCCTCCTGGAGGGTGCCGACCGGGTGGGCCGGGAGCGGGAGGTCGCCGGCCGCCGCGTGCAGCAGGCCCTGCGGGTCGGGAGGCGATAATCGGCCGAGCAGCGAGCGGGCTCTGCGCAGTTCGGGCTCGGGCAGGACCGCCAGTACCGGCGAGGCGGAGACGAGCTCCGCGATCCTCAGGACCGGGAGGGAGCCGGGGTCGTACACCTGGAGGGTGTCCACCAGCACGGAGAGCCCGGTGGGCCGTTGCCAGCAGGCCCGTGCTATCTCCATGATGTCGTGCCGCTTCCGGTCGTGTCGCCGGAGGTTGGCCAACTCGGGTAACCGGCCCGCCAGCATGTCGATCAAGAGATCGCGCCCTCCCGGTGCGTCGAGTCCCGCCACGGCGCACATCTGCTCTACCAGTTCATGCTCGAATCCCGCCGCATGACCGCCGTTTCTCACACTGAACAAGCGTCCCCCCGTCACGGCTCCAGTGTCCCCCAACTCCCTTCCGAAACAGGGCAGTCCGGGTGCCGTAGCCCTGCGTTCAGGGTATGGCCCAGGCCTGACACGTGGCCACCCCGGACGGCGAATCACCGGCACGGCATCCGCCGTCCGGACACCGCTTCGCGGCCCGGCCCGGACACGGCCTAAGGTCGTCCGGTGACGAACAGCAGCACGACGCGGTCCCCCGATCTCGACGGCATACGTCCGGCGGCGCCGGCGTCCCCCGGGTGGCCGGGCCGGCTGCGCCGGTTCGGATACGCCGGGCCCCCGCGCACCGGGGCGCACGCCGGCCCGCACGCCGGAGTGCGGGAACGTCTGGTCCCGCCCTTCCCCGAGCCCGCCACCCGCGTCTGGCGGCTGCTGGGCCTCGGCCCGGCGCGGGCGCGGGGCCTCGCGAAGGCGATGGAGTGGCTGGGTCCGCTGCTCGTCACCGCCCTGGCCGGCGTCCTGCGCTTCTGGCGCCTCGGCCGCCCGCGGGACCTCGTCTTCGACGAGACGTACTACGCCAAGGACGCCTGGGCACTGCTGCACCTCGGGTACGAGGGCACCTGGCCGGACCGCAAGATCGCCGACCCGCAGATCCTGGCGCACCCCCAGGTGATCTCGCTCTCCGACACCGGTTCCTTCGTCGCGCACCCG
Source organism: Streptomyces sp. NPDC051987 (assembly GCF_040680735.1). Lineage (NCBI taxonomy): Bacteria > Bacillati > Actinomycetota > Actinomycetes > Kitasatosporales > Streptomycetaceae > Streptomyces > Streptomyces sp. NPDC051987. The sequence continues at coordinate 8,095 of NZ_JBFAXI010000019.1, forward strand.
CCGACCGGCAAGTGGGTGATCGCCGTGGGCGAGTGGCTGTTCGGTCTCGACCCCGTCGGCTGGCGCTTCATGACGGCGGCCCTCGGCACCCTGTCGGTGTTCATGCTGTGCCGCATCGGCCGCCGCCTGTTCCGGTCGACGTTCCTGGGCTGTCTGGCCGGGGCGCTGCTGGCGATCGACGGCCTGCACCTGGTGATGAGCCGCACCGCGCTGCTCGACCTCGTCGTCATGTTCTTCGTGCTCGCCGCGTTCGGCTGCCTGCTGATCGACCGGGACCGGGCCAGGGCCCGGCTCGCGGCGGCCCTGCCGGCCGACGCGGCGGGCGGGGTGCGCCCCGACGCGGACACCGGCGACCGCGCCCGGACCGGCCGGCGGCCCTGGCGCCTCGCGGCCGGCGTGCTGCTGGGCCTCGCGGCCTCGACCAAGTGGAACGGCCTGTACGTGCTGGTCTTCTTCGTGGTCCTGACGCTGCTGTGGGACGTCGGCGCCCGCCGCGTCGCCGGGGCCCGGCACCCGTACCGGGCGGTGCTGCGCCGGGACCTCGGCCCGTCGGTCCTCGCCCTCGTCCCGACCGCGGTCCTGACGTACCTGCTGACCTGGACCGGCTGGTTCCTGTCCGACGACGGCTGGGGCCGGCACTGGGCGGACGGCCGCGGCGGCACCTGGTCGTGGATACCGGCCCCGCTGCGCAGCTTCTGGCACTACGAGTACCTCGTCTACCAGTTCAACGTCGGCCTGCACACGCCGCACAAGTACCAGTCGAACCCGTGGAGCTGGCTGGTCCTCGGCCGTCCCGTGCTGTTCGCCTACGACTCCCCGCAGCCCGGCCAGGACGGCTGTCCGGCAGCGGGCTCCTGCACCCGCACGGTCCTCGCCCTGGGCACCCCGCTGCTGTGGTGGTCGGCCTGCTTCGCCCTGGCCTACCTGCTCTACCGCTGGGCGCTGCGCCGGGACTGGCGGGCCGGCGCGATCCTCTGCGGGGTGGCGGCCGGATACCTCCCCTGGTTCCTCTACCAGGACCGCACGGTGTTCTCCTTCTACGCCGTGGTCTTCGTGCCCTTCCTGTGCCTGGCCGTGGCCATGATGACCGGGGCCCTGCTCGGTCCGCCGGGCGCGACGGAGCGGCGGCGCCTGCGGGGCGCGGTGGCGGCCGGGGTGCTGGTGCTCCTCATCGCGTGGAACTTCGTCTACTTCTACCCGGTCTACACCGGGCAGACGATTCCCTACAGCGGCTGGCAGTCCAGGATGTGGCTGGACACCTGGATCTGAGGGTCACCGGTGCACCGTGGCCGTCGGGCTGGGCGCCGGGCCCTCCGCGCGCAGCGAGCGGTGGTCGCGCTCGGAGGTGGGGCGGGGGGTCGGCTTGCCGGCCGCCTCGGTGGCCGGCTTCTTGGGGTGGTGGCGGGGGACGACGTCCTGGGGGAAGGTCAGCTGGTCGTTCATCCACGTCAGGGCGGCCGGCATCTCCCGTACCCAGGTGGGGAAGTTGTGGCTGCCGTTCTCCGGGAGGATGGAGACGACCCGCATGGGCGCCTTGACGGCCTTGATGAAGGCCTCGGTCTCGGGGTAGCCCTTCTCGCCGTGCTTGCTGTTGGCGACCAGGACCGAGACCTGGGGGACGGGCAGGTGCTTGAGCCGCCACATCAGGTCGTGGCCGTCGATCCGGGCCTGGCGGCCGGGTCCGCTGCCGAAGAGGTTGCCGGTGGTGGGGTCGTCCTTGACCCGGTAGTCGGGCGACAGGGCGGCGGCCGTGGTGTAGACGCCGGGGTCGCGCATGGTGAGCTGGAGGGCGCAGCTGCCGCCCGAGGAGTACCCCATGACGCCCCAGGAGCTGGCGTCGTGCCCGGCCCGGTAGACGGACTTGATGGCCTCCGGGAGGTCCTTGGCCAGGAACGTCTCGGTCTGCGGTCCACCGGGGACGTCCACGCACTCGGTGTCGCGGGGCGGGGCGATGGTGGGCCGGATCATCACCATGATCGTCGGCTGCATCCGGCCCGTGCGCTGGAGCTCGCCGGCGGTCTGCGAGACCCGCAGGTGCTGGGCGAGGTTGTAGATGCTGCCCGGGTAGCCGCTGAGCGCGACGATCACCGGGAAGCGCATGCGGTGGTACGCCTTCTGGAAGTACTGCGGCGGCAGATAGACGAAGGCCGGGTCGATCACGCCGGTGCGCCGGCCGATGATCTTCACCGACTCCACCCGGCCGACGCTCGCGGCGGGCCCGTTCGGCAGTCCGCTGACCCGGCTCAGCTGCTGGTCACCGGCGGGCTGCACGAGGGAGGCCCCGTGGATGCTGCTTATGCCGTTCACCAGGCCGCCGCCGTTCCCGCCGGCCGCCTGCGTCACGCCGACGGGGGCGGTGTCGACGTTGCCGAACAGCTCGTTCCAGGAACCGAAGAACTGGTACGACGAGTTCACCGCGCACGCGAACGCCGCGACGATCGTCACCTGCGTCACCCCGATGGCCCCGAGCCGCCCCAGCACCGGCCACAGCCCCGGCCTGGCGAACCGCGGCCACAGCCAGACCAGCAGCGCCACACACAGCGCGGCCAGCGCCGCGAGCGCGTATACCGTCGTACGACTGGTCAAACCCATGTCACTCAGTCCCTGTTTCCCGTTTTCCCTGCCCATGCCTGGTTGCTTTCGCACAGGAGGAGGGCGGAATTCGCTTCCGCGTTCCGTAACGATGGATTCATGAGGAAGACATGACCTGTTACGCCATGTCGGGCGGGGTGGCGGGCGCCGGGAGGTGACGAACGTCATTGACACCCGGATCACCTCGGGTTGTCATGAACACATGCAACTGACCGGGCGCCGTCCCCTGCTCGACGCCGTCCGGGTCCAGGCGGCGGCGCGCCCCGGAGTGCTCCTGCACGGCCCCGCCGGCATCGGCAAGTCCGCGCTCGTCACGGCCCTGGCCGCCGACGCCCCCGAGGGCGGCGCCGTACTGCGCTGCTCCCCCGCCGAGGCGGACGCCCGGCTGCCGTTCGCCGGGCTCGTCGACCTGTTCGCCGGGGTTCCGGAGCACCGGCTGGCGGCCCTGCCGCCGGAGCCCAGGGCGGCGCTGGCGGCCGCCCTGCTGCGCGGCGGCGGACCGGCGGACGGCCGCGGCCTGCTCGCCGTGCGCGTCGCCGTCCTCGAAACGCTGCGCGCCCTGGCCGCGGGCGGTCCCGTCCTGCTCGTCGTCGACGGCCTGCAGTGGCTCGACGAACCGACCGCCGAGGTCCTCGCCTTCGTCGTACGGCGGCTGGCCGACCCCGCCGTCCGGATGCTCGCCGCCGAGCGGGTGGCCGACGGCGGGCGGCCCGAGCGGCTGCACTGCTGCCCGCCGGGCACCGTCGACCTCCCCGTGCCGCCTCTGACGGACGACGAGACGGCCCACCTCGTCCGCACGGACCTCGGCGCCGACCTGCCCCCGGCCACCCTGCGCGCGATCCAGCGGACCGCCGCCGGAAACCCGTACTACGCCGAGGAGCTGGGACGCGCCGCCCGGCACGCGCCGGCGCCCGCCGGGTTCGGCACCCTGCCGCCGGTGCCGCCGGGACTGCGCACCCGCCTGCTGGAGCGGGCCCGCTCGCTGCCCGAGCCGGTGCGCCGCACCCTCCTCGTCGCGAGCGCCGCCACCAGCCCCACCCTCACCCTGTTGCGCGCCGCCGGACTGCCGGACCCGGCCGCCCACCTCGCGCAGGCGGAACGGCTCGGCATCGCGACCGCCGACGCCGACGGGGTCGTACGGTTCCACCACCCCGTGCTGCGGGCCGCCGTGCACGCCGACGCCACCGAACACGGCCGCCGTCAGGCGCACGCGCTGCTGGCCCACGCCGTGCCCGAACCGGTGGAACGGGCCCGCCATCTCGCGCTCGCCCACCCGTACGAGGACGAGGCCACCGCCCGGACCCTGATGGCGGCGGCCGGCTCCGCGCGCCAGGACGGCGCCCCCGCCACCGCCTTCGAACTGGCCGCCCTCGCCGCCCGCCGCACCCCGGCCCGCCACCCGGCGGACCGCGCCGAACGGCTGCTGGCCGCGGCCGAGTACGCCTGCGACGCCGGGCGCGCCGAGGAGGCCGGCGAGGCCGCCGGTGCGGTGCTCGCCCGGTCCGGTTCGGCGGCCCAGCGGGTGCGGGCCCGCCTGGTCCTGCTGCGCGGCGCCGGACAGGCGCTGGAGGGCGCCGAGGACCTGATCGCCGACGGGCTGCGGGACGCGGCCGGCGATCCGCGCTCCGAGGCCCGGCTGCACCACTGGGCCGCCCTCCGCGGCCTGCTGTGCGGGGAGTTGACGGAGGCGGCCGGGCACGCCCGGCGGGCCGCGCGGCAGGCGGGCGCGGCCGGCGACACCGGCACCAGGATCGACGCGCTCGCCACCCTCGCCCGGGTCCGGTCCCTGGCCGGGGAGCCGATCGCCGCCGACGCCGCGCTCGCGGAGGCGCTGACCCTGGTCGCAGGCGCCGACGGCGGGCCGGAGAACCGGCGGCTGATCCGGATGCGGGCGATCCTCGCCCTGGACTCCGACCGGGTGGCCGAGGCCCGCGACCAGGTCGTGCCCCTGCTCGCCGCCGCCGGTGAGCCGGCCGGCGCCGAGGAGACCGTCGCGACGCTGGTGGCGCTGACCCGCGTCCAGGTGCGTGCCGGGCACTGCCGGGAGGCGCTGCGCACCGCGGCCCGCTGTTCGCGCGCCCTGGCCGAGGCGGCTCCCGCCCTGTACGCGGCGGCCCTCGCCGCGACCGCGGGCGGAACGGTCGACGAGGCCCGGCGGCTGGCCGCACGGGCGGTCCGCGCCTCGGAGGCCGACGGCGACCGGCTGTTCCTGCTGCGCGCGCTCGCCGTCCTCGGCCAGGCCGAACTGCTCGGCGGCGATCCGCGCGGGGCGGCCGCCGCCGTCGAGGCGCTGCAGCGCGTCAGGGAACTCGGCGAGGCCATGTGCGCCGCCGACCCGCCGCTGCTGCACTGGTACGGCGACCTGGCCGAGGCCCTGGTCGTGCTGGGCGAGACGGAGGCGGCCGGGACCGTGCTGCGCGACGCCCGCGACCGCGTGCCGGACGGCGCGCCCGGCAGCGTCCTCGCGGCGCTGGACCGGGCGGAGGGGCTGCGCGAGGCGGGCCTGGGCCGGGCGCGGGAGGGGGCGGTGCTGCTGCGCGCCGCCGTCGACCGGCTGCGCGGGCTGCCGCTCCCCGTCGAGCTGGTCCGCACCCTGATCGCGCTCGGTGCGGTCGAGCGCCGCGCCCGCCGCCGCAACGCGGCCCGCGCGGCGCTAGCCGAGGCGCTGGAGACGGCGACCCGTGTCGGCGCGGCCCCGTTCGCGGTCCGGGCCAGGGACGAACTGGCCCGGCTGGCGGCCGCGGAGCGCGGCGGCGAGACGGGCGCCGGCGCGCGTGAACTCACCCCCACCGAGGCGCGGATCGCCGAACTGGTCGGCGGCGGCGCGACCAACCGGGAGGTCGCCGCCGAGCTGTTCATCAGCGTCAAGACGGTGGAGGGGGCGCTGTCCCGGGTCTACCGCAAGTTCGGCGTCCGCTCGCGCACCGCGCTGGCGCACGCGATGGCCGTCGCCGTCATCGCCTCCGGCGCGGCGGTGGACACCGGCGACGACGAGCAACCCGGCCCGAACGCGGCCACCGTGACGGTGAGTCAGGCGGTACGCCCGCGGCTCCCCCGCCCGCTCGACACACGCAGGTGACGTGACGCCCCGTGGGCGTGACGCACGCAGGTGACGTGACACCGCCGTTGATGTGGCACCGCCGTGGGCGTGACACACGCCGTTGACGTGACACGCGCAGTTAACACGTGACGCAAGGGTTCCCCCGCTTACGGGGGTGGGGCCGCCGTTCCTACGGTGATCCCGTTCCGGTTCCGGGACACTCCCCACCCCCACCCCCCACCCTCCGGAGGAACTTCGGTGAAGTCACGCCTGAACCTGCTCGGTCTGGTCGCCGCGCCGGCGCTGATCGCGGCGGTCGTCCCCGCCGCCTACGCGGCCGACGCCCCGCACACCGCCCGTGCCGCCGTCGCCGGTGACGTCCTGCCCGGCCTGAAGCACGACGCGTCCCGCACCGGCGAGGTCGCCGCGGGCAAGCGCATATCGGTGGCGATCAGCCTGACGCCCAGAGGCGGCAGCGCCCTCGACACCTTCATCGCGAAGGTCAGCGACCCGCACTCGGCCGCCTACGGCCACTACCTGACGAAGGGCCAGTTCGCGGCCCGGTTCGGCCGGACCGACGCCGAGGTCAAGCAGCTGAAGGACTACCTGCGCGCACAGGGCGTCACCGTCGGCAAGGTGCACTCGGGCAACCTGCTCGTCGACGCCAGCGGCACCGCCGCCCAGCTGCGGAAGGCGTTCGGCACCCGGCTGTCGACCTGGAAGGACGCCGCCACGGGCCGCTCCTTCTACGCCAACGACAGCGCGCCGACGCTCCCGTCCTCCCTCGCCGCCATCGTCAGCGACGTGGCCGGCCTCAACAACCGTGTCCAGCTGCACCACCAGGCGACCCCGCACACCGTCTCCCCGCACAACGGCCCCGGCGGCGGCTACACCCCGGCCCAGCTCAAGGGCGGCTACAACGTCTCCGGCACGTACACCGGCAGCGGCCAGAAGATCGCGCTCCTGGAGTTCGACGGCTTCCAGCAGTCCAACATCACCAAGTACGACACCAACTACGGCCTGGGCTCCCCCACCCCGACCGTGTCCAAGGTCGACGGCGGCTCCGGTGCGCTCGGCGACGGCCAGGTCGAGGTCGAGCTGGACATCGAGGTCCTGCACGCGATCGCCCCGAAGGCGAACGTGACGGTCTTCGAGGGCCCCAACTCCGACGCCGGCGAGGTCGACACGTACCAGGCCATCGTCGACAGCGGCATCCCGACCACCTCGATCAGCTGGGGCGCGGCCGAGTCCGCCCGCACCACCTCCAACATCAACGCGGTGGACGCCGTCTTCAAGGCGGGCGCCGCCGAGGGCCTCGGCTTCTACGCGGCCTCCGGTGACGACGGCTCCGACGACGCGGGCGACGGCGGCACCTCCGTCGACTACCCGGCCAGCGACCCGTACGTCACCGGTGTCGGCGGCACCAAGCTCACCGTGACTTCCGCCAACGCCTGGAGCAAGGAGGTGGCCTGGTCCGGCGGCGGTGGCGGCAAGTCCTCCGTCTTCAAGATCCCGAGCTGGCAGACGGCCGTCCAGAAGAGCGCGGGCGGCGGCTACCGGCAGGTCCCGGACGTCTCGGCGCACGCCAACCCGAGCCCCGGTGTCTCCATCTACTCGCAGGGCTCCTGGTCCTCGGTCGGCGGCACCAGCGCGGCGGCCCCCGAGTGGGCGGCGTTCGCGGCCCTCTACGACCAGCAGGCCGCGGCGGCCGGCAAGGCCGGCCTCGGCTTCGCCAACCCCGCCCTCTACGCGGCGAGCGGCACCGGCTTCCACGACATCACCAGCGGCAGCAACGGCGCCTACTCCGCGGCCACCGGCTGGGACTTCACCACCGGCTGGGGCTCGTACAACGCCTCGACACTGGCGTCGAAGCTGCTCGGCTGACAGGCGGGGGGGGCTGGGCCACCGTCTCCGGGTGCGGGTGCGCTGCGGCTGGTCGCGCAGTTCCCCGCGCCCCGGACGGGGCCCGCACCGCCGTCACCGGCTGCGCTGAGGGGGCCTCACCTGACGTCGACGAAGTCGCCGGGCGCCGTGGCCGGGCCGGTGGTGCCGGTGCCGGCGAAGACGAAGCGGAAGTAGCCGTCGGTCTTCGCCACGGTGGTGGTCCGCAGCGCTCCGGCGCCGCCGCTGGTGACGGTCTTCAGGGTGGTGTAGGTGCTGCTGCCTTTCTTGCGGAACTGCAGTGCGACCCGCTGTCCCTGGTAGCCGGTGTAGGTACGGCTCTCCCAGTTCGCCCGGCTGAGTCTGCCGGTGACGGTGACGGTCCTGCCCTTCCGCACCGGCTCCGGCGAGGCGTTCACCGTCACCTCTGCCAGCCGCTTGATCCGGGCCGTGCCCGCGGCGTCGATCTCGGTCCAGTCGTCGGTGCGGTCCTGGGCCCCGGCGAGCACCTTCCAGGTACCGGCGAGAGCGTTGTGGTGGAGGTCCCGCGCGGCGTCCACGGCGATGCTCACCGCGCAGGCGGAGGTGGTGGGGTCGGTGGACGACACCGTGCAGGTGCCCGTCGGCGGGTACAGCGGCAGGTGGCCGTCCTCGTCATCGGTGTTCGGGCCGTGCCACAGGTAGGCCCAGGACGCTGCGACGCCGTCCGGGTCGGTCGCCGTCCAGGTGAGGGTGACGGTCTTCCTGGTGGTCAGGCCGAGGACGATGTCCTTGCCGCCGTTGACCACGATGTTCGAGAACGTGGTGTCACCGGACGCGGTCCGGTCCGCCGCCTGGGCGGCTGCCGGGAGCACCGACGTGGCAAGGGCGAGCAGGCCGGTGGCGAGGGTCACCGCGGTGACGGCCGGGCGGATGCGCATGGGATCCCCCTCAGGGACGGACGGCTCGCCGCCTGCGGACGGCGAGTCCTGATGCTGTGTCACACCCGTTGGACATGCGGAGGACCGTGACGGTTGCCCCGGTGTTCCGACCGTGTTCACGAACGCCGGCCGGGACCACGGCGGCCGCCCCCCTTCGTGCGAGATACCCCAAGACGGCGCTTCTGTCCTCGCTTTCCACTTTCTGCCCCCGATGGGCCGGTCCCCGCTGTATCTCTGGCAGCACGCGTCGAGGCAAGGGGGGACGCATGCAACGTGTGGCGCGTTGGGTTGTCGCGGTGTGCGCGGGAGCCGGTTCGTTCGTGGTCTGTCTGTGGGCGGCGCGGGCCGCGCGTCTCGGTTTCCTGCCCCGCGCGGAGGCCGACCGGTGGGTGGTGGCGACGGCGTTCGCCACCACGGTGGCCGCGCTGGTCGGGGCGGCGGCCGGGTGGTGGGCGCAGGCGGGGACCGAGGGGGCCGGGGCGGTGCGGCAGGACGTCACGGCGTCCGACGACGCCCGGGTCACGCAGGTCGCCGGGGACCGGCGCCCCGGCCCCGGCGCCCCCGCGCAACGCCCCGGAGTACGGGACCAGCGCGCCAGGGCGGCGGGCCGGGCTCGGATCACCCAGGTCGGCGGGGACGACGGCACGACGGGCCCCGGGCGTGGTGAGCAGTAGGCGCGGGGCCGCGCAGGCACAGGCCGCGGCGGCCTCCGGGCACGGCCATGTCATCCAGATCACCGGCAGCGGCAACCAGGTCTGCGCGTCCGGCGCCGCGGACCGGTCACCGGTGCTGCACCTCCCGGCGGAGCCCCCGCACCTGGCGGGCCGGGAGCAGGAGGCCGAGGCCGTACTGGCGCTGCTCGCCCCCGTGTCCCGCGGCCGGCCCGACGCCGTCGTCTCGTTGCTGTCCGGGCTCCCCGGCATCGGCAAGACCGCCCTCGCCCTCCACGTCGCCCACCGGGCGGTGGCCCGCGGCTGGTTCCCGGGCGGCGCGGTCTTCCTGCACCTGCGGGGCTACGATCCGGCCGGCCCGGTCGGCGCGGACGAGGCGGTCGGCGCGCTGGCGCGGGCGCTGTGCGTGGCGGAGGCGAGGACACCGGACGAGCAGACGGGCCTCTGCCAGGTCGCGCTGAACCGGCTCGCCGACGAGGACAGGGCGGTCCTGCTCATCGCCGACGACGCGGCCGACGCCGCACAGATCGAGCGCCTCGTACCGGCCCGCTCCACGCACCGGCTGCTGGTGACCTCCCGTCACCTGCTCACCGGACCCGCCGTCCAGCCCCGGCTGATCGGCCTGGACGAACTGACGCCGCAGGGTGCCGCCGACCTGATCGCCGACGCGCTGCGCCATGCCCGGCCCGACGATCCGCGTCCGCAGCGGGAGGCCGGCGCGCTGGCCGAGCTCGCCGGACACTGCGGCCACCATCCGCTCGCCCTGCGGATCGCCGCCTGCCTGCTCGTCACCGACGCGGGCCGGTCCATCGCCGCGCTCGCCGCCGACCTGGCCGACGCCCGGACCCGCCTCGACGTGCTGTGCTTCGAGGACGGCGGGCGCACGACGGCGGTCCAGGCGGCGTTCCGCCTCTCCTACCAGCGGCTGCCGTCGGCCCACCGCCGGCTGTTCCGGCAGCTCGCCCTCAGCCCCGGCCCCGACATCGCCACGGACGCCGCGGCGGCGCTCGCGGGACGGTCCCGGTCCTGGACCCGGGACTCCCTGGCCGCGCTCGCCCGAGCCGGGCTGCTGGCGGAACAGCCGGTGCGTTCGGGGCGCTGGCGGATGCACGACCTGGTCCGGGTCTACGCGGCCGCGCTGGTCGAGAAGGACAGCGCCGCGGTGCGGGAGGCCGCGTTCACCGGTCTGCTGACGCACTTCCGCAAGCTCGCACGGGCGGCGGACGCGCATCAGCACCACCACGACCACGGACCGCTGCCCGGCGACTTCCCCGACCGCGCGCACGCGGTGCGCTGGCTGGAGGCGGAACGGGCGAACCTGGTGGCGCTCATCGTCCGCGCGGCGGCCACCGGACATGCGCGCGCGGTGCTGGACCTGGAGGAGCACCTGCGGCTGTTCCTGCTGCAGCGCAGCAGTTACGCCTCCGACGCCGTGACCGTCGCGCGGCTCGCCGTCGGCAGCGCCCGCGCGATGGGCCACACCTGCTGCGAGGCCAACGCCCTCGGGCACCTCAGCGAGGCCCTCGGTGACTGCGGGCGGCTGCCGGAGGCGGTGGAGGCCGCCACCAGGAGCGTGGCGGTCGCCCGGACCCGCGGCGAGGACCGGGAGCGCCAGATCGCGGCACTGCACGTCCTCGGCACCTCGCTCCGCCGGGCCGAGCGGTTCGAGGAGGCCGTCAAGGCCCACACCGAGAACCTGGCGCTCTGCGAGGAACTCGGTGACGGGTACTGGACCGGCAAGGCGCTCGTGGGCCTCGCCGACACGCTGCGCGACCGCCACGAGTACCCGGAGGCCGCCGGCCTGCTCACCCAGGCCGTACGGCACTTCGCCGAGAGCGGCGACTGGCACGCCGAGGGCCTCAACCTGCTGGGGCTCGGGGACACCTTGTTCGCCATGAAGAGGTCCGAGGACGCCGTCGGCGCGTACCGCCGCGCACTCGCCGTCTACCAGGAGCGCGGCGACGAACACCACCAGGCCATCGCCATGCAGCACGTGTGGGCGGTGACCGACCTGAGCCCGCAGGAGGCGGTGGAGAACTTCGAGAAGGTCGTGGCCATCTGTCACAAGGTGTTCGACCGTCAGCTGGAGGCCCTGGCGCTGAAGGCCATGGCCGACCGGCTCCAGCGGCTCGGCCGGTACGACGAGGCCGTCACCGCCCACCGCAGGGCGGCGGCCATCCACGAGGAGCGTGACGAGGAGAGCCTGCTGGCCGGCGCGCTGCGCGACCTGGGGAGCGCCCTGTGCGCGGCCGGCCGGCCCATCGAGGCCGCCGAGGTGCACGAACGGGAGATCGCACTGTTCCGGAGCAGCTGCGACCGGCACAAGGAGGCCGAGGCACGGGAACGTCTCGCCACGGCGCTGCGGCGCGGGCGCCGGCGGACACAGGCGGCGGAAGCCTCCGCCGCGGCGATCGGCCTCTACCGCGAGCTGGGCGACACCTGGTGCGAGCGCAGGACACTGGGTGATGTGGGCCTGCCCGTCCGGGACACGCGACGGGCCGACCGGGCCATGGCCGTGTACCAGGGGGTGGTCGCCGCGCTGCCGGAGAACGCCACGCGCGGCCGGGAGAGCGTGGTCCTGCTGGCCGTCGCGAGCGCGCAGCAGCAGGCGGGGCGCGTCTCGGACGCCTTCTGGTCGGTGGCGAGCATGGTCGACATCCTGGGGCGCGACGACCAGGTCGCGGAGCAGTTCGCCGAAGCCCTCCGGCTCCTCGCGAGGACCGCCCTCCGCCCCGGCCCGGTCCTCGTCGCCCTGCGGAACCGGTACCGCCGCCCGACCGCCTGAGCCGCACCCCGCAGCCGCCCCGCCCCGCCTCGTCCCACGCGCGTCCCAGCGGCACTCGGTCCCCGCAGGTCACAGGCGGGCGGGCATCCCCGCGTCCCGATCCGGAGTGCGCGGTGCGGGGCGGTGGGGCGCCGCTGCCAACATGGCCGGTGCCGGGGCTCCCGGTCACTCACCGAGGGGGAACACAGATGGGACGGAGGACGCTTCCGCGGGGTCTGCCCCTGTACGGATCCATGGCGGTGCACGCTCGGCGGAACCGGCGACAGCACGCACCGGAACGGCACCCCGGCCGGCCTCGGCCGTGACCGGTGGTGGCAGGACGGCACGGTCTGACGCCGTGCTCTCGGGGGAGCGGAGCTCCGGGTACCGCCGCTTCGGTACCCGGAGCTCCGGGTCTGTCAGTTCTTCGGCGTGCTCTGCGGCGTGCTCTGCGGCGTGCTCTTCAGCGCCGCCTCGCAGGAGGGCCAGTCGTGGAAGTCGTGCCGGACGCTCCACAGCCGGTGGGCCGCCCTGATGTTCCAGTCCGGGTCGAACGCCCGCAGCGGGGTGCCGTCGAGGTCCCGCAGCCGGGCGTCGGAGATCTGGAACACGCCCCAGTTGCGGCTGCCGTTGGTGTTCGGCAGCACGTACAGCGGGTCGAGGAAGGACGCGCAGCGGGCGACGGCCACGGCGGTGCCGGGATCCTCGGTGAACACCTCGCGGATCCGCTGCGCCACCCTGTCCGGCGGCCAGGTCGTCATGCTCACGTTCTGTGCGTAGAGGGCCTTCTTGGTCGCGTCGTCGACCACGTTGGTGGCCGGCAGGCCGGCGAGCACCTGGAAGGCGGTCACCCGGCGCAGGGTCTCGGGTCCGAAGTCGCCGTCGACGGCGAGCTTGCCCTTCGCCCGCGCCAGCAGGGTCTGGACCTCGCGCACGCAGGCGTCGTGCTGCCCCATGCTCACGATCTTGCACGCCGGGGAGTCCAGCAGCTTGTCACCGGACGCCGACGCGCCGCCGCCGGAACCGCTGCCGGGCAGCCACACGAAGCCGGCCACCAGCGCCACCGCGACCAGGGCGGCCAGGACCACGGCCCGCGGCGACAGCTTCTCGGGCATCCCGAACCGCCGCGCCCGCCCGGCCCCCGGCGGCGTGGTGTCCTCCGGTACGGCGCCGCCCGTCTCCGGTTCGTCACCGGCCCGCACGCTGTCGGGGGCGCTCTCCGGCACGCCCCCCTCGGCGGAAACGGCCGGCGGTGTGTCCCGGTCGTTGTCCGCCAGTGCCCACAGCCGATGGAGTTCGCGGAGCTCCTCCGCGCTGGCACCGCACACCTTGGCGAAGGCGTGCACCACGCGGTAGTCCACCGGGACGCTGAGGCCGGAGCAGTACCGGTGCAGACTGGAACCGCTGACGCCCGCCTCCTTGCCGAGTCGGTCGTATCCCCGGCCGCTGCGGTCCTTCAGCATCCGAAGGTGGGCGGCGAACTTCTCGGAATGCGGAGAGGCAACCACGCGTCCCCCGTTGCTCAAACCACTACTGACGGCTAGAAGCTACACCGCGCGAATGGAACACGTACGTGCTTTCGAAGCCGCGATACGACCACCAACAGCCTTTTTCTCACCACCATGTGACACGTCATCAAACAGATACGCACGCTTCCCCCCGGGACCTATTTGCACTCGACCTGCCCCACCGCACCCGGCCCGGTCGTCAGCGCCTCGCACGCCGTCCGCCAGGCGTACCGGTCGGACCCGAGCTGGGCGCGCAGGTAGGCCGCGGTGAGCTGCCCGAGGGCGGCGACGCGCTCGGGGTTCTCGTCGGTGGTTTCGTCGGCGTCGTATCCCGATATGCCGCCCAGCAGGTGCTCGGCGCCGAACAGGGTGAGGAGGGTCTTGGGGGCGGGGGCGAGGCGGTAGGGGTCGGCGTGCCAGTCGGGGCCGATGTCGGTGAAGTGCCGGGAGTCGTCCTTGTCCCCGGCGACGACCAGGGTGGGCGCGGTCATGGTGGAGAAGTCGGTGGCGTGGAAGAAGGGCACCTTGTCGGCCATCGGGCCGTTGAGTATGTCGCCGCCCCTGCCGGGTGCGGCCAGCAGCACGCCCGCCTTGATCCGGGGCTCGCGCAGGTCCACCTCCGCCCCGGTGTCGGGGTCGGTGGTCCGGGCGCCCAGCAGGAGGCTCGCGGTGTGGCCGCCGAGGGAGTGCCCGGCGACCGCGATCCGGTCGTGGTCGAGGCGCCCGGCGAGCTGCGGCACGGTCTTCTCGATCTCGTCGAGCCGGTCGATGACGTGGCTCATGTCCTCGGCGCGCGAGCGCCAGAAGAAGGGGCCCTCCGGGGCGCCGGCGAGGCGATCGGCCAGGGTCCGGGAGCTGAGGTGGGTGGGCTGGACGACGGCGAACCCGGCGGCGGCCCAGAGGTTGGCGAGCGGCGCGTAGCCGTTCAACGAGGAGAGGTTGTGGGAGCCGCCGTGGCCATGGGAGAGCAGGACGAGGGGCAGGCCGGTCCCGGTCGCGGGCACGGAGACACGGACCTGGAGGTCCACGGGCCGTCCCGGCACGGAGAGAGTCACTGGGCTGTACGACAGGACGGGGCTGCTGTCGGCGGCGTCGGAGGTCTCGGTGGTTGCGCGCATGATGAACGGTCCCTTCTGCGTCCGGTCGCACCGAGCGAAACGGAATGCTGTCCCGATTACTATCCGGAACAGCGTCCCGTTTTGTCAAGCCCCACCGGACCCGGCCGGCGTCGGACTCCGTCGTCCCCCGTCGGACCGTGTCGTCCCGCGTCGGACCCTGTCGGCCCGCGGCCCCCGTCGGGCCGCCTGGGACTCCGTCAGCTCGCGTCGGCCCCCCGTGGATCCGGTGCGCCCGCGGCGGTCAGAACGCCGACAGTCCGTTCGGCGTGCCGTTGCCGGTCGGGGCGTCGTAGCCGGTCACCGCGGTGCAGAGGTAGTCGCCGTCGCAGGTGCCGTTCGAGCCCTCGGCCACGTCGTTGAGGCCGGCCGCCGGGGCGGAGTAGAGGCGGGAGGCGTCGGCGAAGGCGGCGGGGTGGCCGGCGAGCGCGATCACTCCGGCCACGTACGGCGCCGAGGCGCTGGTGCCGCCGACGACCGTCCAGCCGCCGCTGCCCCGGGGCACGGAGGTGACGTAGACGGCGGGTCCGGTGCTCGGGTCGGCGACCGCCGAGACGTCCGCGAGCGTGCGGCCGGGGCAGTCGGCGTCCTGCTGCCAGGCCGGCTTGTCGACCCAGGCCGAGCAGCCGCTGCCCGACCCGGACCAGGCGGTCTCCCGCCAGCCGCGGGCGTTGTCGGCGCGGGTGAGCGAGGTGCCGCCGACCGCGACGACGCTGGTGTACGCCGCCGGGAAGCTCGGGACGGTGTAGCCGGAGTCACCGGAGGAGGCGACCACCGCGACACCGGGGTGGCGGTAGTCCTTGGCGAAGGCGGTGGTGCCGTGCGACTCGGTGATGCCGTAGCTGTTGGACACCTCGGTGGCACCCAGGTCGGCCGCGGTGTCCGCGGCGGCGGCCAGGTCCGCCGGGTAGGGCCCGTCGCCCTCGACCAGCAGGATGCGGCACTGAGGGCAGGCGGCGGAGGCCATCTCCAGGTCGAGCGCCGTCTCGGTGGCCCAGCCGCTGGCGGCGCCTGAGGCCGGCAGCGGAGCGGTGCCGCCGCGCTCGTTGACCTTGCGGAAGCAGCCGTTGTCCGTGGTGCACGGGGGCAGTCCGTAGGTCGCGCGGTAGACGGCCAGGTCGGCCTCGGCGGTCGGGTCGTCGTAGGCGTCGACCAGGGCGATGGTCTGGTCCGCGCCGCCGGTCGCCGGCAGGTCGTAGGCCGCGCGCAGGTCCGCCGGGCCGTAGCCCTCGGGCAGTGCGGTGTCCGCCGCGGTGGCCCTGGCGCGGAGCCCGGCGGCCGGTCCGCGTACGCCCAGGCCCCCGCGGACGTCGGTGCGGACCAGGGCGAGACAGCGGGCCTGCCCGGCGGGGACGGCGGCACAGGCGTGCTGGACGGTCGGCCGCGCGCTCGCGGTACCGGCGGCATGGGCGGTACCGGCGGCGGGGAGCGCGAGGGCGAGGAGCAGGGCGGTCACGGCGGGCCGGGCGGCCCGTGTGAGACGGGTGAGGCGTCCGGGGCGGGCTGTCATCCGGGGCTCGTTCTCCTGGTTCTCCCGATCGGGGGCGGAGGTCGTCATGAGGTGGTGGCCGCGACGGTGTAGGCGTGCGTGACGGTCTCGGAGAGGCCGTTGCCGTCGGCGTCGGTGGCGGTGACGCGGATCGCCGGGCTGGTGCCGCGCGCGGCGGCCGGGTTGGTCCAGCGGGCCAGGTAGTGGCCTCGCGAACCGTGCAGGGCGGCCTTCTGCCAGGTCTTGCCGTCGTCGAAGGAGACCTCGACGGCGGCGGAGGCGATCGCCACCCGCGAACCGGCTCCGCCGAAGGTCACGTGGGCGATGTCCAGGGCCATGCTCTGCGTGGTGCGGTGACTGGTGTTCAGGTCGTCCGCGGCCAGGCCGAGGCGCGCGGTGAGGATCGGCAGGACCAGGCAGGGCGTGGCCGCCGACTGGCCTTCGCAGGTGAACGGGGCCGGCAGCAGGGAGCCGGGGTCGCTCGCCGAGGGCAGCCCGAAGGTCAGCTCGGTGTGCGCGGTGGTGGACTGGCCGAGGGTGCTGTCGCCGCTGAAGTCCTGGTCGGCGACCATGCGGTAGCGGGCGCCGGGCGCCGTCTGGCCCTCGGCGAAGACCGCCGTGTTGCCCGGCCGGTCGTCCAGCAGCGTGCCGTCCCGGTAGAGCCTGGCGTCGAAGGCGGCCGGCTGCTGGTCGTAGACGCTGGTGCCGCCCGTGTGGTCGGCCTCGCTGTCGGTCGTGGCGAGGAAGGCCAGCAGGTTGCCGTCCGCCACGCAGGCGGAACAGTCCCAGCCGCCGTACGGGCCGTCCGTGTACTGGCCCAGTCCCAGGCCGATCGGGCCGCGGGCCCAGTCCTGCGTGTAGGTGCGGCCGGCGGTGAAGGTGCGGTCGCCCGAGGTGAAGGCGAGGCTCTTGCCGGGGAAGGACTGCTGGACCCAGACGCCGCCGTTCTCGGTGCTCAGGTAGTCGGTCACCCGGGCCGGCATGGTCTGCGGCACGGACGCCGAGAAGGCGGCCGGGAGTCCGGGGCCGAGCTCGCCGCTGGTGACGACGCCGTCCGGGGAGGCCGCGGGGTCGCGGACGTAGCGCTGGCGCACGGTGGCGAGCTGCTTGCCGGTGACCGTGATCCGCTGGTCGGCCGCCACCTGGTCGGTGGGGCGCCCCGTCAGGTCGTAGCGGTAGGGGTCGGCGGTGTCCGCGCCGTGCCCCGACCACTGGATGAAGTAGGCGACCTTGCCGGTCGTGGCGGCCGGCTGGGGGTTGACGTAGACGGGGGTGGTGTCGGTGGAGACCGCCGAGGCGGTGGGAGCCCAGTCGATCGAGCCGTTGGCGACGTCGGTACGGCCCCAGGTGGCGGCGACGTAGTCGGCCGTGGCCGGGCGCGGTGTGGCGGCGGTGACCTGTGCCGTGGCCGTGCGGGCGTCCAGGTCGGTGCTGGTCGCGCCCGTGACGTCCAGGTCGGTCAGGGTGACCAGGGACTGCGCGGTGACGTTGCCGGCGGCGTCGAAGTCCACCACCGGCGCGGCCAGGCTGTAGTGACCGGACGGCACGGCGACCTTCTCGATGCCGTCGTCCACGGGGAGGACCGCGGTCATCATGGCGGCGTCGTCCGTGTCGGTCACCAGGACCTGCCCGTTGACCCCGGCGCCGGACCGGTCCTCCGCGGTGATCCGGAGGATGTTGAGCTTGTACTTCGCCGTCGCGCCACCCCCGGCCGGCGCGTCCTTCGGGCTCGCGGTGGTGCCGGTGGCGCCGGTCGTGGTGGTCGCGCCGGTCCGGCGGACGGAGGTCACTCCCGGAAAGAGCGGGGTGCTGCCCGGCCGGTGACCGGCCTTCACGTCGGCGGCGATCCGCCGCTTCAGCAGCCGTGCCAGCTTCCGGCCGGAGGCGGCCGTGGTGTATCCGCGGGCCGACGTACCGCGCGTGGATGTCAGGGTCAGCCCGGTGGGAGCGGCCGGTTCGGCGCCCCGGGCGAAGGACACGGTCACCGGGACGCGGTCGCCCGCCGACCCGCTCTCGGCCAGCGCGGTCACGTCGAACAGGGAGAGGTCCAGCTGCCTGCCGGCGTACGGCTGGGCCAGGGACGGAATCACATAGCGGTCGCCCGACGCGTCCTGGAAGGACAGGAACCCGCCGCTGCCCGCGGCGTGCGAGGCCGGGCGGACGGCGAGGACGCGCGGCCGTCCGGACCCGGTGGTGGTGACGGTGACCTGATCGCCCGTCACCAGCGTGACGGTCCGGGTGGCGGGGGTCGTCAGCGCGGCCGCCGCCTTGACCGGCGCGGTCTCCTGCGCGGCGAGTGCCGGAGCACCCGCCACGGCCGTGGCGGTCAGCAGGACGCCGAGAGTCAGGGCTCCGGGGACGGACAGGGGTGATCTCAGGCGAGGCCTGGGGAATGTGGTCATGAACGCTCAGGCTGGCCCGGAAATGTGATCGGAACCCGGCTCGGAACATGACCGAACCGCAACAGCCGCGGCCGGCTGATCACCGTGTCACACCGCCGCGATCCCCCACGGCCCGCCGCCGACTGGCCGCCGCCCGCCGGCGCCGGCCGCCGATACCTGAGTGCCCGTGCCTCGTCCCCGCCTCGTCGAAGGCGCCCCCGGTGTCCGTCTCACCGGTCGTGTGCGACCGCCACGGTGTCCCAGAGCGAGCACTGGTGCTCCGCCGCGAACCGGGTGTCGTCGATCAGGACGCTCCTGCCGCCCGCCCGCAGGGACAGCGTCAGTCCCTTGCCGCCGTGGTACGCGGGCCAGGCGGCCTGCCGGGCGGCGTGCGGACGGCCGGTCCGGGTGAACGCGCCCCAGTACCGCGTCATCTCGTGGGCGAGCCGGCGTTCGGCGGCGTCGAACAGCGGGGCGATCGGCGTGCCGTTGTCGAAGCTGGGCCAGATGTAGGCGAGTTCCGCGGCGTGGCCGGCTCCCCAGACGTACCCCGGTATCTGCGTCAGGCCGGGACCGGTCCGGTGGGCGAACTCGTAGGAATAGGTGGTGGTGTACCGCTCGAAGGTCCGGACGAGCGAGCGTTGCCCGCAGCCGCCGATCCCGGCGATCAGCCCCGAGTCGGTCATGATCGCCCCGACGAGGTACGCCGCGGTGTACGCGTCGGACGTCGTGGGCCACGGGTAGCGGGCGAGGACCTCGTCGGCGCGGTTCCCGGCGACGCTCCGCACGAAGCCGAGGTAGGCGTCCTCGCCGGCTCCGATGTAGCCCAGGGCGAAGGTGCGGCCCTCGTCGCGGTTGGCGCCGACGAGCAGGGGCACGCGGGCGAACCGCCCGCTGTCCACCGCCTCGCGCACGTTGACCGGAAACGTCGGCGTCCCGTCCACGAAGGCGGCCGAGAAGGAACGGCTCGCGTCGAGGAGCGAACCCGCGGAAGCCGACCGCAGGCAGCCGAGGACGGCGGCCCGGTCGGTGGTGTCGCAGCCCGCCTGGCGGGCGAACGCCGTTCCGGCCGTCTCGGCCGCGGCCTGGGGCTCGCTGGGGCAGGAGCCGCTCTGGATCACGGCGCGGGCGAACAGACCGCGCGAGCCGGGCGACACCAGGTGTCCGCAGACGGACCAGCCGCCCGCGGACTCGCCGTCGATGGTGACCGCGGCGGGGTTCCCGCCGAAGGCCGCGATGTTGTGCCGTACCCAGCGCAGCGCGGCCTGCTGGTCCATGAAGCCGTAGTTGCCGGACTCACCGCCCTCGTCCGTGAGGGCGGGCAGTGCGAGGAAACCGAAGACGCCGAGCCGGTAGTTGAGCGAGACGCCGATGACGCCCGTCTCCCGGACGAGCTTCGACTCGTCGTTCTGCGCGCCGCTGCCGTTGGTCAGGCCGCCGCCGTGGATGAAGACGTGCACCGGAAGACGGGCACCGGCCCGCACCCCGGCCGGCCGCCACACGTTGAGGTCGAGACAGTCCTCCGTCTCGCTGCGCGGGCCGTTGCCGCTGGGCAGGACGGGGCAGGGGTTGCCGAAGGCGGTGGCCTGCCGGACGCCGGTCCAGCGGGCCGCGGGCCGCGGCGGCCGCCAGCGCAGGGAGCCGGTGGGGGCGGCCGCGTAGGGGATGCCGAGGAACCGCTCGACGCCCTGGGAGACGGCACCGCGCACGGCGCCCCGGTCGGTGGGCACCACGGCCGGCCCCCTCGCGGGCACCGGCGCGGACGTTTTTTCGGCCGCCGTCGCGGCCGCCGCCGCGGGCAGTAACCCCACGGCGGTCAGGGACAGCATCAGCGCGCCGCCCAGGACGGTACGGATTCTGCGGGCAGTCATGGGGACCTCTCTGCCGGGTCGCCGGTCGCGGTGGTGCGGCCGGCACAAGGGGGGGCGGGAACAGGCAGCGGAGGGTCGGCGGGCGACGCCGACGCTGCCGTGCCCGGTCGGCGGAAGCTCTTCGCCGGCGTTCTTCAGCGGAACCGCGCCGGATTCGGCCGTTTTCCGGGCGGCTTTCGCGCCGTCTTCCCGATCGCACGGCAGCCGCAGGGCCGCCGCACGGTCGAAGAGGCCGAATGTCGCCGTCTGCCGTGGAATGCGCGCGACAGGATCATTCGTCGAGTAGCGCTGTTCGCCGCTGCCGCAGCCGTGTCCGGCCTGGCCGAGCGCCTTCGGACCGGTGCCGCCGTGGACGAAGGACACCGTCTCGTCCAGCGTCGTCCGGGCGACGAGGGCGGCTGCCGCGGCGTCGTACCGATCTCCGACCGAGCTCCATGCGGGCTCCTCACCACTGACGTACTCGACGATTCGTGTCTGCGATGACCAGAATTCGCGTCGAAACAGGTGGCTCCACAAAAGATCGAACGGTCAAGGAGATTAAATTCGCGCATTCGATGCGTCAACCCTCTGGAATGCCGCACCTGTCGCACATAAATTGACGGCTGCGCAGAGGAGGTGACACGTGTCTCCACAGGACGAGGTCCTGGCCCGGGGCGGCGGGTCGGCCGGCGGCGGGCGCGACCCGATCGAACGGCTCGCCCGACCCGGCGTCGGCAACCGCGTCCGTGGCCATGGTGGGGTCCTCTCCTCGTACCTGATCCGCGACGCCGTCGGCGTACGGGGCACCTCGGCCCGGCAGGTCCGGCCGGGCGGGGCCGGGTTCCCCATCGCCCGTGGGCCGGGACCGGATTCAACCGCTCCGGCCAGGAAGCCGACCGCGGACTCGTGGCCGACGCCGTGCGCCGACCGCCGCCCCGCCGCCCGCTCACCGTGTGGTCACGGCAGGTCCGGCGTCACCAGGGGACGACGCCGTCGTCCTCGAAGAACGATCCCGTCGGGCCGTCGTCGGACACCGTGGCGAGCCGGATCGCCGTGACCGCGCCCTGCGCGGGGGTGCGGGGTCCGTGAAAGCCGGTGAAGTCGGTCGCGACCAGCCCCGGACAGACGGCGTTGATCCGGAAGTTCGTGCCGGCGAACTGCCGGGCGTACTGCACGGTGACGGCGTTGAGGAACGACTTCGAGGGTGCGTAGGCCGCCATGACCGGGCCGATCTCGATGTCCGGATCCGCCTGCCGGGTCAGGGAGGCGACGGCACTGGAGACGTTGACGACGCGGGGCGACGCCGAGCGCCGCAGCAGCGGCAGCATCGCGTTGGTCACCCGGATGACACCGATGACGTTCGTCTCCACGACCGTACGGACCACGTCGAGATCGAGCGTGGTCGGGTCCTGCACCCACCCCGGCCCCGTCTCTCCCGAGACGCCGGCGTTGTTGACCAGGACGTCCAGGCGTCCGGCCTCCCGTTCGACCAGTTCCGCGGCGTCCGTGACGCTCTGGTCACCGGTCACGTCCAGCGGCACTCCGAAGGCGTCCGCCCCACCGGCGCGCAGCTTCTCGACGGCGGCTTCACGCCGGGCCTCGTCGCGGGCCCCCACGCCGACGCGGTATCCGAGGGCGCCCAGCCCGGCCGCGATCTCGTACCCGATCCCCTTGTTCGCGCCGGTCACCAGCGCGATCTTCGTTTCGCTCATGCCGTCGATGCTCGCTCGCGGCCGGGCGGCGCAGCCAACACCGATGCGGTGCCCTGTCATACCCGGCGGGTATCACCGACGTACGCTGCGGCCATGGACACCTTGGAGACCCGCGAACTGAGGTACTTCCTGGCCGTCGCCGAGGAACTGCACTTCGGTCGCGCCGCCGCGCGCCTCGGCATCGCCCAGCCACCGCTGTCCCGCGCGATTCAGCAGCTCGAACGGCGCCTGGGAGTCTCCCTGCTGGAACGCAACCGACGCGGCGTCACCCTGACCGGCGCCGGGGAGGTGCTGCTGCACGAGGGCCGCGCGGCCCTCGACGCGACCACCGCCGCCGTCCGCCGCACGCGTCGGGCCGGCGGCGCCGACGGTCCGGGCGGCCCCCGCAACCGTCTGGTGCTGGCGGTGAAGGCCGGCGCGTCCCACGAGCTGCTGCACAAGCTCCTCGACGCCTACGCGGCCGAGCCCGGTGCCGCCGAGGTCGAGGTGCTGCCGAGCGGCACGTGCGAGCAGGAGGACATGCTGCGGGACGGCCGCGCCGACGTGGCGCTCATGCACAAGCCGTTCAACTCCCTCGCCGGGTTCGACAGCGAGGAGCTGCTGACCGAGGGTCAGATCGCCGTCCTCCCGGCTGGCCACCCGCTGGCCGCGCGCGGCACCCTGTCCCTGGCCGACGTCAGTGACATCCCCGGTCTCCCGCTGGCCCGCTGGCCCCGCAACGGCGTCTACCCGCCCGGCCCGGGTCCCGAGATCCGCGACCAGACGCAGCTGGCCCAGCTGATCGCCCTCGGACGCACCGTGGCCGTCTTCCCCGAGTCCGCCCGCGCCTGGCTGTGGGCCGAGCACACCGCCGTCCCACTGACCGACGCGCCTCCCGTGGTCACCCACATCGCCTGGCCCGCGCACAGCCGCTCCCTGCCCCTCGCCGCCCTGATCCGCACGGCCACCCGGCTGTGACCGCCGCCCCCGGCCGGTCCGCACGCGTACGAGCCGTCGCGACCGGGGGCCGGCCTTCGGCGCGCTCATCGACGCAGGGGCGTGCGAACCCGCCTACGCCGGTTCGGTGAACTGGTCGAACACCGTCACGGCGGCGCGGGTGGCGAGTGACCAGCGGTCCTCTCCTTCCGGATCCTCCAGGTTGGGGTGTCCGGCGATCCAGCGCATATGGAAGCCGTCGAGCAGGGCGGCGATGGTGGTGGCGAGGTGTTCGACCTTGTAGGGCGCGCGCATGCGCAGCCCGTAGGCGTCCAGCAGCGCCTGGTATGCCTCGCAGGCGACCTCGGTGAACGATTCGCCGTAGTGCCCCAGGGCGTCGCGGACGCGCGGGTTGGCGGCACTGGCGTAGAAGGCGAGCAGCACGCGGTAGATCGGGTCCACGCGGTGGTTCTCGTGGTTGTCCGTCAGGACGTCGTTGAGAACCTCCTGCCAGGTCGTGCCGTTGTCGACCGCCTCCTTGAAACGGCGGACGCTCTCCGCCAGCCCCGGGACCAGTTCGGCCTGCCGGCTGGTGAGGTGGAAGAGGAGATCGGCCTGGAAGTCGGCCTGGGCCGGCCATATCTGGTAGATGGATCCGGTCGTGATCGCCGGTGCGGTGTCGTCGCCCAGCCTCTCCCGCATGATGCGGGTGGCTTCCTCGGTGACCCGCTTGACCCGGATATGGGCAAGGGCTGCGGAGACAGCCGCCTCGCTCGTGTCGGAGGTGCCGGCGCAGACGAGCCGGGTGGCCGCTTCCAGCATGAGGGCCCGGGTCTCTTCGGGTGAGCGCCGAGGGAGCCTGCGTCGCACGGCGTGCTCCGTCATGTCTTCTCTCCCATTACATGATCGTTAACTCGGTGTGAACCGGGGCGTTGACAGGGCGCCAGCGTACACCTAGATTCCCGATCCGTAAGAAAGTTACGGAACTCGAAGGCGCCGACCACCTGGCCCTTCGACGCTCCTCGGGCTGGACCGAGGCGCCGGTCATCCCGGTGCGCTCCCCTGCCTTCCCGTGCCTTCCCCTCCCCTCCCCTCTCCTGCGCTCCTCTGTCTTCCGCGCTCTCCCCGCATGCCGTGCCAGGGCACCGCCCTGCCGTTTTCCGATCCTGGAGGATCTCGCATGCCCTCACTTGCACGCCCTCTCAGACTCGGCCTCGTCTCCGCCGCCGTGGCGCCCCTGCTGGGCGTCGCCGCATGCGGCGGGTCGGGCACCCACGCCCCCTCGTCGACCGGCGCCTCCGGGGGCGGCTCCTCCGCGGCTGCGGACTCCCGCTCCGCGAGTGACGTCGTGACCGACTACCTCAGCTACGTCGGCGGCAAGGCGGGCAAGGCCGACTCCGGCCTCGCCCCGGTCACCCTGGGCTGGGTGAACGTCGAAGGCGGCCCCGGCGGCAACCCCGAAGCCACCCTGGGTGCCCGCGCCGCCGTGAAGTACGTCAACGACAGGCTGGGCGGCATCGGCGGGCACCCGCTGAAGCTGAACGTCTGCACCGTGGTCTCCGCCGAGGAGGAGGGGCAGAAGTGCGGCCAGCAGATGCTCGGCGACAAAGAGGTCTCCGCCATCGGCGTGGGCAACCTCTACCTCGGAGACGCGTCCTTCAACTCCGTGATCGCGGGGAGGAAGCCCGTGCTGGTCGGAGTGGCGACGGGCCCGACCATGCCCACCGCGAAGAACACCTTCAGCACGTTCGGTGACCTGCCGCACATCTTCGGCACCTGGGGCACGTACGCCCGTGACGTGCTGAAGGCGAAGACCGCGGCGGTGATCCACACGAACACACCCGGTGACAAGATCGCCTCCGGGGCGGCGGTGAAGGGCCTGGAAGCCGCTGGTCTGCAGGTGAAATCCGTCGGATTCGACGCGCAGTCCACCGATCTGATCGGCCCGGTCACCGCGGCCGGGGCGAACACCGCGGACGTCGTGGTCCCGATCTCCGTCGGGGGCGGATGCGTCGGGATCGCCAAGGCACTGAAGCAGCTCAACGTCACCAAGCCGGTGGTCTCCACGCCGCTGTGCCTGTCCCCCGATGTCGCCCAGGGGCTCGGCGGGGACCTGCCCACCTGGACGTACGGCGTCGCCCAGACGCTGCCGATGGACTCCTCGGCCGCCGACTCCAAGGCGTTCCTGAAGGCCTCGGCGCAGGTGGGGCTGGGCAAGGACGACCAGACCAAGGTCTTCGCGCCGCTGGGCTGGAGCACGATCCTGACGTACGCGAAGGTGCTCGACGCCATCGGCCCGGACAAGATCACCCCCGCGTCGGTGACCGAGCAGCTCAAGAAGTTCCCCGGGCCGGTCATCATGGGCGCCGCACAGGTCAAGTGCGGCAAGTACCCGGACGCCCCCGCCGTCTGCAACGACCAGGCGAGGTTCTACCAGTACGAGGGCAAGGGCCAGTTCAAGCCCCTGACCGACTGGATCCGCCCACCCCAGTGAACCCCCGCCCGCCCCGCCGCCGAGGCTGCAGCCCTCGCAGGACGCAGCCTCGGCAGCGCGGACTCGCGGATGTGCGGGCTCATGACAGGAGTCATGAATTGGAACAGATCCTGCTCTTCGCCGTGCTCGGCCTCGGCCAGGGGGCACTGATCGCCGGCATCGCGCTCGGCGTGGTGGTCACCTACCGGGGCTCGGGCATCATCAACCTGTCCACCGGCGCGACAGCCATGGCCTCGGCCTACGCCTTCTGGGCCCTGACCACCGGTTTCTTCGGACTCACGCTGTCCGTGGGACCCGCTCTCGCCGGAGCCCTCGCGGTCGCGCTCGCCGTCGGAGTCCTGACAGAGGTGGCGGTCTTCAAGCCGCTGCGCACCGTCTCGCCCCTGGCCAAACTCGCGGCCTCCCTCGGCATCCTGCTCACCCTGCAGGCCACCGTCCTCCTGGTCTTCGGAGTGCAGCCGCAGCAGGCACCGAGCATCCTTCCGGCCGGCACCGTCACCGTGTTGGGCGTCACCACACCGTCCGACCGCTTCGTCCTGGCCGGACTGGTCGTCCTGATCGCCCTGGTCCTCGGGGCCCTGTACCGCTGGAGCCGCTTCGGCCTGGCCACCCGCGCGGCCTCGGAGAACGAACAGGCCGCGCTCCTGGCAGGCCTGTCACCCAACAGCGTCTCGATGGCCAACACGCTCCTGGCCGCCCTGGTCGCCGGGCTCCTCGGTGTCCTGGCCGCACCCATCGTCCAGGTCGACTCCATGACGCTGCCCCTGCAGGTGGTCCCGGCCCTGGCCGCCGCACTCTTCGCCGGGTTCACCTCGCTGTGGATCGCCTGCACCGCGGGCATCCTCATCGGGGTGCTCCAGTCGATCGTGTACTACCTGTCCACGCAGAGCTGGTTCCCCACCGACAACGGCAACGCCATGCCCGGCCTCCAGCAGCTCCTCGTCTTCGCCCTGATGGTCGTCGCCCTGTACGTGCGGGGTGCCGGTCTGCCGCGCCGCGGTGAACTCGTCGAACAGCGGCTGCCCGCGGTACCCCTGCCCGAGCGGCTGCTGCGTCCCGCCCTGATGGCCACCGCGGTCGCCGCCGCCGCACTGGTGGTGCTCCCGTTCGACTTCCGCCAGGCACTCACGAACTCGTTGATCGGCATGGTCATCGTCCTGTCCTACGTCGTCATCACCGGCTACGTGGGACAGATCTCCGTGATGCAGCTCGCGCTCTCCGGAACCGCGGGCTTCGCCCTCTCCCACCTCTCGGTCCGGATGGGGATCCCCTTCCCGTTCTCCGCCCTCGGCGCGACGGTGCTCGCCACCCTGCTGGGAGTGGCCGCGGGCGTCTCCGCCCTGCGGGTGCGGGGTGTGAGTCTGGCCGTCGTCACCCTGGCCGCGGCCCTGGCCATGGAACAGGCGCTGTTCAACAACACCTCGTTCGGCGGAACGGCCGGAGTGTCCGTGCCCGCGCCCCGCCTGTTCGGGGTCGACCTCGGGCCGAACGCGGACTTCCGCGGCCTGGACGGCAACGAACCCAGCCCCATGTTCGGCTTCCTCGTCCTGGCCGTCACTGTCGCCCTCGGACTGTACGTCGCCCATCTCAGGCGTACCGGACTCGGCCGGCGGATGCTCGCCGTCCGCTCCAACGAGCGCGCCGCCGCGGCAGCCGGAGTCGACGTGCGGGCGGTGAAGATCGCCGCGTTCACGATCAGCTCCTTCATCGCCAGCACCGCCGGCACCCTCTACGGCTACAACTTCGGCTCGGTCAGCGCCGCCCGGTTCACCGCACTGGCCGCCCTCAGCCTGATCGGTTTCGCCTACATCGGCGGCATCACCAGGGTGTCCGGAGCCGTGATCGCGGGGCTGATGTCCACCGAGGCGCTGCTGCCCCACGCACTGGACAAGTGGTTCGGGATCAAGGGGACCTGGGCCCTGCTCTTCGGCGGCGTCTCCCTGATCGTGACGCTGATCGCCAATCCCGACGGCATCGCGGGCGCCGCCCACCGCCGGAGGACGGCGAAGAGGGCGAGACGCGCGGCGGCCACGACGGGACCGTCGGCCGGCAGCGCATCCGTCGTCGACTCCCCACAGATCCGCCTCGGCCGTACCCCTGCCGACGCCAAGGAGGTCGCACCGTGAACGTGCTCTCTGTCCAGCAGCTGGGCGTCAGCTACGGCGGCGTCCACGCGCTCAGCGATGTCTCCCTGGAGGTCGGCGAGGGCCAACTCGTCGGTCTCATCGGCCCCAACGGGGCCGGCAAGACCACCTTCGTGGACGCCGTCACCGGCCTCGTCGCGGCCCGGGGAAAGGTGGAACTGGACGGCAAGGACCTGACCGGACGGCCGCCCCATGTACGGGCCCGGCGAGGACTCGCCCGCACCTTCCAGAGCAGCGAACTCTTCGAAGACCTCACGGTCGCGGAGAACCTCCAGGTCACGGCGGACCCTTCGACGTGGTGGACCGCGCTCGGCGAGACCTTCGGGCGCCGCCCGTCCCCGAACCCCGCTGTCCCTCAGGCCCTTGCGGCCCTGGGACTCGAGGACCTGGCCGACGCCTCGGCACACGAACTGTCCCAGGGCGGACGCAAACTCGTCGGCGTGGCACGGGCCTTGGCAGCCCGGCCCCGCATCATCTGTCTCGACGAACCCGCGGCCGGCCTGGACACGACGGAGAGCGCCGAACTGGGACGCAGACTGCGCAACGTCGCTGAAACCGGCACCGCGCTGCTCCTCATCGACCACGACATGAGCCTCGTGATGGGCATCTGCGACCACATCGTCGTCCTGGAGTTCGGCAAGGTGATCGCCTCCGGGACACCGGCACAGGTCCGGACCGACCCCGCCGTCGTCACCGCCTACCTCGGGGCGTCCGCCCTCCAGCCCGCCGCCGCGTCCGCCACTTCGCCCGACGGCTCCGCCCAGGCCCTGACCAGCACACCGGAGACACCATGAGCACCCCAGTTCTGAAGGTGGACGGTCTCACCGCCGGATACGACGGAGCCGCCGTCATCCGCGGGATCGACCTCGAAGTGGGCGCGGGAGAGGTCGTCGCCCTCCTCGGGGCCAACGGCGCGGGCAAGACCACGACGCTCAAGAGCGTCTCCGCGCTGCTGCGCCCCCTGGCCGGCACGATCACCTTCAACGGAACGGACCTCGCCAGGATCCCGGCGGCGACCCGTGCCCGCCTCGGCATCGCCCACGTGCCGGAAGGCCGAGGCATCTTCTCCGGTCTCACGGTGGCGGAGCACCTGCGTCTCGGTCACCGGGGCGAGCGCCTCGACCAGGCCGCCGCCCAGCGTTACTTCCCCGCCCTGTCCCGCCTCCAGGACCGCAAGGCGGGGCTGCTCTCCGGCGGCGAGCAGCAGATGCTCGCCATGGGACGAGCCCTGGCCCGCAGCCCCCGGCTGCTGCTGCTCGACGAGCTCAGCCTCGGCCTGGCACCCATCATCGTCGAGGAGCTGCTGCCCATCGTCAGGCGCTACGCCGACGACACCGGCTGCGGGGTGCTGCTCGTCGAACAGCACGTCGGCCTCGCCCTCGACATCGCCGACCGCGGCTACGTCCTCTCCCACGGCGAGATCACCGCGCACGCCACGGCCCGGGAACTCCGGGCCGACCAGTCCCGGATCGTCGCCGGCTACCTCGGCGAGCGGCACACCTGACCCGGCCGGGCGGCGGCAACCGCCGTGCGCCCCGACCTCCGTGAGCTGAACTGCCCGGGCCGGCCCGCCCCCTGCGACTCGGCCGGACGCCCGGTGCTGCCCGCGTACCAAGACAAGGAGTCCGATGTTCACCTTCGACAGCGAAGACGGCGTCCAGATCCACGTGCACGAGTGGAAGCCGGACACGCCCCCGCGAGCCGTGGTGCAGATCGCCCACGGCATGGGAGAGCACGCCGGCCGTTATGCCCCACTCGCGGCAGCACTGACCGCTCAGGGCTGTGCCGTCTACGCCAACGATCACCGCGGACACGGGCTGAGCAGGCACGCCGAGCCCGGCCATCTCGGGGACGACGGCTGGAACCGACTGGTCAGCGACATGGTCGCCCTGTCGGAGGCCATCCGCGAGCAGCACCCCGGCCTGCCCCTGGTGCTGCTCGGACACAGCCTCGGTTCCTTCGCCGCACAGCAGTACGTCCTCGACCACGCCCACCTGATCGACGCACTCGCTCTGGCCGGTACCACCGCGGTCGACGTCATGCTCGCGGCACAGGCGCGGCAGGCCGCGGAGGGAGGAGACCCGTTCCTCGCGCTCAACGAGGCGTTCCAGCCCGCCCGCACGCCGTTCGACTGGCTCAGCCGGGACGAGGCGGCCGTCGACGCCTACCTCGCCGACCCCCTGTGCGGCTTCAGCCTCGACGCCCAGGGCATGGCCGACATCACCCTCGCCTCGGCGTCACTTGCCCAGCCCAAGGGCATCCCGGCGGACCTGCCCGTCTGCGTCCTGGTCGGGGATCACGACCCGCTGAACGCCGATCTCTCCCTCAGCAACCTGCTCGTCGAACGCTACGGCGAGGCCGGCCTCGTCGACGTGACCTATCTCGTTTATCCCGCGGCCCGCCACGAGCTGTTCCACGAGACCAACAGACAGGAGATCGTCAGCGACCTGCTGGCCTGGCTGGACCGCGTCCTCACCCGCTGACCCCGGCGCCGGAGACAGCGTCCCCAGGACCGCGAACGGCGACGGGGCGGGCACGGGACGCCAGGGGCCGTACAGGGGACTCGGGGGGCCAGGTCTGCGACCGGTGCTGCCCGGCTGCCTACAGTGGTGGCCGAGGAGAAGGTGAGTGCGATGTCCCTTGCCCCCGGCCCGGCGAGCCCGCCGGGGACCAGCCGCAGCACATCGGCGACGATCCAGCCGAACATCCTGCGTCATCTCGTCGCGGTCGCCGACGCGCGCGGCATCGACCTGCGGCCCCTGCTGAAGCAGGTCGGGCTGGACGAGACCGTCATGCGCTCCGCCGCGCTGAGGGTGTCCTACCGGCAGGGCAGCGCGGTGATCCGTCGCGCGCTGGAGCTCACCCAGGACGAGCACCTGGGGCTCAAGGTGGGTGCGGCACAGCATCTGACCGCGTGGGGCCTGCTCGGCTTCGCCCTGATGGCCGACGACACCCTGCGGCACGCCATCGAGACAGGGGTGAAGTACCAGAACCTGTCCGGGGCGATGGTGGTGTGGTCGGCCGCTACGAGCGAGGAGGACGACGCCTTCGTGCTGCGCGCCGACCTCCCCGATCCGGCCATCGACCCGGCTGTCGCCGTCTTCCTGATCGAGGAGGGGCTCGCCTCCGTGGTCACGCTGTCCCGGCTGTCCGTCGGCCCCGCCTTCGCACCGAAGGCGGTGGAGTTCGCCTGCCCTCCGCCGCACCGGAGCGACCTGCACGCTGCCCTGTTCGGCTGCCCGGTCCGTTTCGGCGCCCCGGCCAACCGCATGGTCGTCGACCCCGCGTGGGCCCGAGCTCCGATGCCCGGCCGGGATCCGGTGACCTACGCGTCGACTCTGGAGATGCTCGACGCGCAGATGGCCGCACGCCGCGGCCTCCAGGACCTGCTGGAGGTTCTGGAGATCTCCGTCGCCCAGAGCCTCCCGGCGATCCCCTCGTTCGCCGAGCAGGCACGACGGCACGCGACGAGCGAGCGGACGCTGCGTCGCCGGCTGGCCGACTGCGGCACGACGTACGAGGCACTTGTCGAGGGAGTGCGCCGGGAACGCGTCGAACAGCTGCTGCTCCGACCCGAACTGACGTTGCGTGACATCGCCCGCCGGGCCGGGTTCTCCGACGAACGCGCACTGCGCCGCGCGGTGCACCGCTGGCACGGCACCTCACCGGTCCATCTGCGCGAGCGGATGCGTTCGGATCGCCTCTGAGTCCTGAGTCCTGAGTTGTGGGCCCTGAGTTGTGGGTCCTGAGTCCTGATCCACACGAGGTCCTGGGTCAGCGGGTGCGGATCCAGACCGTCTTCTCCCGGGTCCACTGGTCGAAGGCGTTGGTGGACTTCTCCACACCACCGAATCCGGACTGCTTCCAGCCGCCGAAGGGGGTGGTGATGTCGCCCTCGCTGTAGGCGTTCACGGAGATCACACCGGCCTCGATGCCGCGTGCCAGCCGCAGCGCGCTGTCGAGGTCCCGGGTCCATACGGACGCGGCGAGCCCGTACTCGGTGGCGTTGGCCATGCGTACCGCCTCGTCCTCCGAGGTGAAGGTCTGGACGGTGACGACAGGGCCGAACAGTTCCCTGGCGAGGACGTCGCTGCCGTCGGGAGCGCCGGTGATCACGGTGGGCGGATAGTAGGCGCCGCGCGGAGGCAGCCCGTGGGGCAGTCCCCCGGTGTGGATCCGGGCCCCGCCCGCTCTGGCCGCGTCCACGGCTCCCGCGACCCGGTCGAAGGCGGCACGGTTGATCAGCGGTCCCAGCTGCGTGCGCGGGTCCGCCGGATCACCGATGACGAGTTCCCCCGCCGCGGCCGTGAACCGCTCCAGGACCTCCTGTGCGATGCCGCGGTGGACCAGGACACGTGAGCCGGCCGTGCAGTTCTGCCCCGTCGTCAGGAACGCGGCCTCGATCATGTGGTCGATCAGCTCGTCCCCGTGGTCGAGCGCGTCGGCCATCAGCACCTGGGGGCTCTTGCCGCCCATCTCCAGTGAGACCCGCTTGAAGTTGCTCTCGGCGGCGTCCTTGAGGATGCGGCGGCCGGTCGCGGTGGACCCGGTGAAGGAGAGCGCCCCCACAAGAGGGTCACGCGCGAGGGCCGCCCCGGCTTCCCGGCCGTATCCGGGCAGGACGGTGAGCACCCCGTCCGGCAGTCCTGCCTCGACGGCGAGCGCGGCCAGGTGCAGGGCCGAACGCGGGGTCGCCTCGGCCGGCTTGACCAGCAGACAGTTGCCCGCGGCCAGGGCGGGCCCGACCTTCCACGCGGTCATGGCCAGCGGGTAGTTCCACGGCAGGATCGCCGCGACCACCCCGACCGGCTCGCGGATCATGAGGCCCAGTCCGTCCGGGCTGCTCGGCGCGACACGGCCGAAGACCTTGTCGGCCGCCTCGGCGAACCAGCGGATCGACTCGATCGCGCCCGGAACGTCGCCCGTGCGGCACTCCGTGATCGGCTTGCCCGCGTCCTCACTGTCCAGACGGGCGAGGATCTCGGCGTCGCGTTCCATCAGGTCGGCCAGCCGCAACAGCACGGCACTGCGTTCGCGGGCCGGCAGCCGCGCCCACACCCCTGCCTCCACGACCTGCCGGGACCGCTCGGCGGCCTTGGCGACGTCGTCGGCGCTCGCGGCGGGCAGGGTGGTGACCGGCTCCCCGGTGGCGGGGTTGACGACATGCAGCATCCCGTTCGTGGTCATGCTTCCTCCACCAGCTCCCAGCGGCCGTCGGTCTGGCGGGCCAGTCCGCGGCTGCGGAGTTCCTCCAGATAACGGGCCACGCCGCGATCACCGCGCTTGCGGAACAGCGGGAAGACCTTGGGCAGCAGGTTCGGTGCGAGCATCGCGAACCGCACCAGACGGGACTCACCGGCCCGGGGATAGGCCTCCAGGCGGGGCTTGTCCAGCAGGCTCACCACGGCCGCGACGACGTCGGCGGGCTGCTGCGGGCGGTCCTGGAACTGCATGGAGTTCCCGCCGTCCACGGCCTCCTGACGCAGCATCCGGGTGTCGGTCGCCGACGGCAGCACCGAGCCGGCCAGGATGCCCTTGCTCCTGAGGTCGAGCCCGATGGCGAGCATCGCACCGCGCAGCCCGAACTTGGAAGCCGTGTAGATCGGGGTCTCGCCGAGGGGGAAGATCCCGCCGAGGGAGACGGTGGTGACCACCCGGGCATCCCGCGAGGCCTGCAGCAGGGGGATCGCGATCCTGGTCGTGATCAGCGGGGAGGTCAGGTTGAGGGTGATCTCCCGCTCGATGCTCTCGACGCTGCGGACGTCGAAGCGTTCGGCGCTGGTCATACCCACGTTGTTGACGAGGACATCGAGGCACCCGTAGGCATCGGCGACCAGCTCGAACAGCCGCTCCACCTGGGCGCGGTCCAGCAGATCGCAGCCGATCCCTTGGTGTCCGGCACCCGGAAGCCCGGCGGCGACCTTCTCGGCCCGGGTCTCGTCGATGTCGACGACGACGACCCGGGCGCCGCCGGAGGCGAAGCGGCGGCACAGCGCACTGCCGATGCCACCCGCGCCGCCGGTGACCAGCATGACCTTGTCGGTGAAGTCGAACCCGCTCATGCCGTCGCCTCCGCGCGGCGCGGGGACCGTGTCGACGACGGCGGCAGGCCCTCGGTACGCCAGCCCATCTCCCCCGCGACCCTGCCCAGGTACTTCACGAAGGCTCCGCTCTCGACGTAGCCGGTGTGGCGGGGCGATGCGACGAACTTCAGCCCGCCGGACAGATCCGGGCGGTCGGCGCGGATCATGCGGGCGAACCGCTCCGCGTTCGACGGCCGGTGCCGCGCGTCGTGGAGGTACCCGGCGATCAGCTGTGCCTGGGTGTCGAAGAGCCGGTACGCACCGGAGTTGGTCTCCACGAAGCCGACGCCGAACAGGCCCTGGTGCTCGCGCGAGAACGACGACAGGTAGAGGTCGGGGTGCTGCTCGTCGCCGAAGTACTGCTGCGCGACCGGCACTTTGTGGACGTACCCGGTGGCCAGCAGGACGAGATCGAAGTCGTCGCTCGTGCCGTCGGTGAAGTGCACCGTCCGGCCCTCGGTGCGCGCGATCCCGGGCTTGGCCGTGATGTCGCCGTGCTGGAGGTGGTGGATCAGCATCGAGTTGATGGCCGGATGGGTCTCGAACAGCTTGTGGTCCGGCTTCTGCAGCCCCAGCCGCGTCGGATCGCCGTTGATGACCCTCAGGAGGGCGCCGAAGACCCGCTGCGCCAGCCACATCGGCAGGTGCGGCCCGCTGTCGGCGATGGTGTCCACCGGTCGGCCGAACAGGTGCTTGGGGATGAACCAGTACCCGCGCCGCATGCTGATCACCGCGTGGTCCGCGGTGCGGGCCGCATCGCACGCGATGTCACACCCGGAGTTCCCCGCCCCCACGACGAGGACCCGTCTGCCCCTCAGCTCCTCCGCGCCGCGATAGCCGACGGTGTGCCGGACCTCCCCGCTGAACTCCCCCGGCAGCTCGGGGACGTTGGGGTGCCACTGCGAGCCCGTGCACACCACGACCTGCCCATGCACGCTCTCCCGGCCGTCGGACCGGGTGACCGTCCAGCTGCCGTCCGCGTTCTTCTCGACGCGTCCGACCTCGACGCCGAACTCGATGCGGTCCGTCAGCCCGTAGGCATCGGCGAAGGACCGCAGGTACGAGAGGATCTGCCGGTGCGGCGGGTAGTCCGCGAAGTGCTCGGGCATCGGGAAGCCGCCGAATCCCGACAGGGTCCTGCTGGAGATGAAATGGGCCGACTCGTACATCGGGCTTCCGGGATTGTCGATGTCCCAGATGCCGCCGGGCCCGGTGTGCCGTTCGAGATGCGTGTACGGCAGCCCTCGCTCCGCCAGAGCCCGCGCGACCGCCAGCCCGGCAGGTCCCGCCCCGATCACACACGTGTCCAACTGGCTTTCCTTCACGGGCCCGCCTCCTCGTTCGTCCCGCTTCACGGAGCGGGGTTGAAGGAAACGTATGCACCCGCCGTTCGGCGGAAACTGACTCGGGCGGCCACGGACCGGACCTCAGCGGCCGCGCCGCCACGGCATCCGTGTGCACGAAGGCTGACCTGTACGGCGTCGGCCGCGGTGGTCGCCACCGCCTACCTGCTCGGCGTCAGCACCCGACGGGGCGAGAAGCTCACCGAGTCCCGCCCCTTGGACCAGGGACCTCACGCGTTGGTCCGGGTCGACGCCATCGGCGCGGTCCTGCCCGGCGCAAGCCGGCAGCGGTGCCGCACGCATGACGCCCGCAACGGACGTGCCCCGCTGCGGGTCGACCACTCACCGTTTGGAGTCACGCCGGAGACCGGTTCTGGCAATCCAGATGAGTACGGCCGCCGCAATAACCTGAAGCCCGAGGGAAAAGACGGTGGCGTGACCAATCGGATAGATCCGGGGAACCAGCACTCCCGCTCCGGCCACCACTATCAGAACAGGAATCCAGAGAGGATCACGCGAGCCTTTGAGCTGCCACACGGCCGCACCTGCGGAAAATATTTCCACCAGCGCCAACGCAATCTGCAGGTAGGTCATTGGAACTTTCCATCCACAATCGAGCACCGACCCTTGATACTGGCGGATCGACAGCAAGCCAGGCTTTCGAGTTGACTGTGCAGCAACTCGGGATCTCACGACAATGACATCTACTTTTCGAACTGCTTTCTGCTCCTGAGAATCCTGGCGGCGAGCTGTACCCATGCATCTGCCGCCGGGAGGTACGGGTCCCGAGTGCGCGGAGGGGGGCGTGCGGATCACGCTCCCCTCCGTTTCACTGGGACTGGCACCGAGTGTTGCTAGCTAGTCGTACTTGTGGTCGTTCCAGTAGCCGGTGATGGTGTAGTCACCGAAGAAGTTGATCCAGACCTTGAGTCGTGGCTGATCGGCGTACAGCGTCCAGTTCGCTGTCTTGTACTGAACCTTCCCGTGGTAGTAACGCCAGTAGCGACTGTAGTGGTAGTCGTACCGCCAATAGGCTTCCTCAACGTAGACGCCTGCCATGAAGGTGGCCTCCAGCGTCTGGAAGACGGCGCGGATGTGGGCGGGCATCGAGCTGTAGAGAGAGGGTTGCCAGCCAGTGATATGGCTGTAGCGCCCTTCGTAGTACCACGGCGTGGTGGCGTTGCTGCACTGGCTTCCGGTGCGGTTGTCGCCGCACACGATCATGCGACCGTCGAGGTCGAATTTGTTGACCGGGTCTTGGGCGGCGTAGTCGTAGGAATTCGCGCTGCCACCGGGAAGCGGGTCAGTGCTGAGGAAGCGTCCATTGATGGGGTTGTAGAGGCGGGCGCCCATCAGGATGTCGCCGGTGGGTGTTTCGGCGGAGCGTTCCTTGGCGCCGAGCCAACCGTAGCGAGGACCGCTGGTGCTGGCTACGGGATTGCCGTACTCGTCTGCGGCCATGACAGCAACGGCCGTGTTCGCGTCGTTGGTGGGCAGGGTCATGGTGACGTCGCCGTGCAGGTTTGTGAGCTGCAGGATGACGTCGCCGTTGCTGGAGCTGTAGGTCGCCCCCAGCACCCCGCCGAGGTCAGGCACGTTCCTCGTGTAAGCGCCGGTGGAGGTGTCCTCTACAGTCCATGCGGGGCGGTCTGAGGGTCCGTCGTAGTGGCTGGTCTTGGAGGCGGTTTGGGTCCAGGTGCCGGAGGAGTTGGACTCGTTGGTGTATGCGCGGAAGCGTCCGGCGGGGTCGAGTTGCCACGTGGTGCGCCGACTGCCACTGGTCTGCTGATAGACGAGGTCGTTGACGTAGTAGGCGGTGGTGGTGCTGCCGGGCTCGCTGGTGGTGCGGCCGAAGGCGTCGTAGGTGTATCCGTTGTCAACCAGGCGGTCGGCGGTGTCGTAGGTGTGGGTGGTCGTGGTGCCTCCGCTGGCCGGGCAGCTGGGGGTGGTGCCGTCGGTGGTGGTGGCGCCGGTGGCGGTGGTCAGGCTCTTGCGATTGGTGTCCTGGTCGAAGGCATAGGTGCGTGCGGTGCAGTTCTGCGCCTGGCCCTGGATGACGGTTTCGTTGGTGTGGGTGAGTCTGCCGTCGTTGTCGTAGGCGTAGGTGTCATTGAGGCCGAGACCACCGGAGGTGGACAGGGCTCGGTTGACTTCCTGTCCGGCAGCGGAGTGGCCTGCCTGGTCGGAAAGCAGGACGTTGCCGGAGGCGCTGGTGTAGGTGCGTGCGGTGTTCTGGCCGGCCTCGTCCATGGTCGCGGACAGGGTGATCGAGCCGGGGAGAGTCTCGGTGGCCAAGGTGCCGTTCGCGTCGTAAGTGGCTCTGAACGTTCCAGTGTTGGAGTCGGTCTCGGAGGTCACCACACCGCGCGGGTCCTTCGAGGTGTCGTAGGTGTAGGTCAGGGTTGACGGCGCGGAGTCGCTGACCTGAATGGGTCGGTTGAGGCTGTCGTACTGGGTGTTGGCGACGTTGCCGTCGGCGTCGGTATAGGACATCTCACGGCCGAGCTGGTCATAAGCCTGGGCGACGGCCTTCCCGTCGGGAGTCGATGCCCTGGACGTCAGCCCGGTGCTGGAGGAGTAGGAGATGGTGGTGTGCTGAA
This sequence comes from Streptomyces sp. NPDC051987, assembly GCF_040680735.1. NCBI lineage: Bacteria > Bacillati > Actinomycetota > Actinomycetes > Kitasatosporales > Streptomycetaceae > Streptomyces > Streptomyces sp. NPDC051987. The sequence goes on from NZ_JBFAXI010000019.1 coordinate 45,597, forward strand.
CCGCCTGGCCAGTACCGCCGGAGACCGCGATCTGGATCGGGCGGTCGGCGTTGTCGTATGCGGTTGTGGTGGTCCGGGTGACGCCGTTGGCCGTTTCCGTGACCTGGTTGGGCATCCCGGTGGCGGTGTAGGTGGTTGTGGTGGTGACTCGCTGGGCCGGGTTGGAGCCGCCGCCGGTGATGCCGGCCGCAGGGGCGGTCCGGCAGATCATGTCAGCCCACTCGGGGTGGCCGCCGCAGGGCGCTGCACCGCTGGCGGTGTAGTAGATCGTCGTGGTTGTTGCGGCGTCCGAGCCGTTCGATGCGGGCTGGGAACTTGCGGTGATCTGGCCTGCCGTGTTGTACGCGGTGAGGGTGGTGATGGCCAGACCGGACGGGTCGGTGACGGTCTTGGTCGGCTTTCCAAGAGTCCAGTCGTAGTAGGTCTTGCTGGTACGAGTGTCCGCGTCCGAGGCGTACCCGGTGAGGGCTGCACCGATCACCGCCGTGGTGACCTGGTTCGAGACCTTCGCGGAGCCGTCGGTGGGCCGGTTCTCGTCGAAGGTGTTGTGCGTGTGGGTGCGTGCGGCCACCACGGAGCCGGCTGGCAGGGCCGCCGACGTGCCGGAGGCTGCCAGTGCGTGCTCCAGGGTGATCTGGTGCAGCGGCCCGTAGGTGTCCTTCTCCTGCTGGTCGGTGCTGTCGTAGACGTGCTGGGTGAACAGCTCGGTCGCCCGCTGCGCGGAGGTCATCGACGCCAGGCCCAGCGTATTGAGTTCGCCGTTGGAGCCTGCGGCCAGCGCCAGTTCGCGGTTGGCCGCAGTGAGTTCCCGAATGATGTTGCCCGAGGTGTCATACTCCGTGGTCGCGATGTGGCCGCCTGGCTGGGCTGTGTTGACCTCGCGTCCGTTGACGTCCAGGTAGTGAACCGTGGCACGGCTGTAGTCGCCGCTGGCCAGGTTTCCACTGCCTGTGTTGGACGCGGGCACTTGGTCGGCCGGGAAGATGGCCGTGGCATCGGTGGGCTTGTCGCTCTGCGCCCAGGTGGCAACGTCGCCCCCGCCCATGGCGTAGGGGCCTGCGGCGCCTGTGGTCAGCGGTACGTCGTAGACCACGCTGGTGGTGGCGGTGCCGTTGGTGGTGGAGGCCGAACCCGGTGTGAGGGTGGCACGACTGACACTGAGCAGGCGTCCGGCGTTGGTGTCCCCGTCCGTGCCTGCGGTGCCGTAGGCGAAGTTCCAGGGCAACTGCCCGGGTGGGGTCAGTGTGATGATCCGGCCGGCCGAGTCATAGCTGTAGGCCGTGACCAGGTTCGGGCTGATGCGCGGGTCCCACTCCTCGCGGAGCATGCCGTTGGTGTCGTAGGCGTATTGGGCGACGACCGTGGCGGTCTCGTTGCCGGTGGCCGGGTCCGTCGCCCATCGGGTGACGGTCGCGACACGACCGGCGTAGTTGCCGAACGTGCCCATAGCGGTGCCGGTCGCAGTGGTGGTGGCGGCGTAGTCGAACTGCAAGGCCCGGCAGCCCGTCGCCGGGGTGCTCGGGGTCAGGCAGGAGCCGGTGAGGTCCGAGATCGCCGAGGTCGGCGCCACCATCCGGGCCAGGCGCACCGAGGTGGTGCCACCGGAGGTGACGGTGTCGAACCGGTAGCGGGTGGCGTTTCCCGAGCCGGTCGGGGTCGTGGAGGAAATCGTCCACACACCGGCAGCCGCGGCGGACTTGGTGAATATGGTGACCGTGCCGTCGGTGTCGGTGAGTGTGTAATGGTCGGCCGAGGAGTCGTAGGCGAGTGAATAGTCCTCCGCGCCGGGCTCAGGGCTCCAGGATCCATCGCCGTTCTTGGTGAACGCCACTTCGCTGCCGTCGGAGGTGACGAGCTGGACGGCGGTGGAGGTCACCGGCCGGATCTCGGTGTAACCGTTGGAAGCTACCTGGGAGAGTTCACCGAGGGTCCACTGCGGGCCGAACGGGGCCACCTGTCCGGTCGGCGCGCCGCCGGAGGGATTGCGGGAGGAGGCGGTGCGAGTCAGCGCCAGACCGAGCCCGGAGGTGTCGTTGCCGGAGATGGTGAAATCGCCGGTGGACAGGTTCACCGAACCCGGTCCCACCTGCTCGGTCGCAGCATCGGTGGATTTCCGGTCCAGGGTGAAGGGGACCGCCGAGGAGTCGTAGGTGCCGCTGGACGAGTCGGTGAAGTGCCCGCGGACCTGCACCGAGCCGTCGTCCCCCAAGGTGGCGGCGGCATCCCACACGAGGTCCGGGGAAACACCGTTCGACATGGTCACCGGCCAGGACGAGAGCGCCTTACCGCCGGTGGTGACGTGTGCGACGGGGATGTTGGTCCAGCTGTCCGCTCCGGCACGGCGGTACTGCAGCGTCACGGATTGAGCGGTGGAGGGTCCGGCCGCGGTCAGTGTCGCCCTTCGCGCACTTCGGTCGCCGTCCTTCGGAGAGGTGATGGCGCCGGCGCCCGCGTCGAAGTGGTAGGTGGCCGCGTCTGACAGGTTGCCTGCAAGGTCCCGGGTGTAGACGGTCAGCGTGTGCGGGCCGTCGGAGTCCGGGGTCACATGGGCGGTCACGGCCGCGCCGGTGGTGGCCACGAAGGTCTGCTGACCGGAGTCGAGCTGCCACACGACTCCAGCGGTGTCAGTACCGCTGGAAGGCGGTGTGAGGGTGAAGTCGCCACTCTGACCCGCGCCCTTGGCCCAGCCGCCGGAGGGATAGTCGGTGGAGGCGGCGGCGGGAACGCCGGGTCTGGTCGTGTCGACGGTGAAAACGAGTCCGCTGGGCACGGTCTGACGGGCCCACAGTGACCCGTCGTAGCCCCACGGCCAGGCCGTGTAGGTGTGCCCGCCCACGAGCTTCCCGCTGGGTACGGAGGCACTGGAGGTACCGCCGGAGGCGGTCCAGGAGCCGTTCAGATTGGAGATGATCTGGGTGTTGGCGCCGCCGGTGGTGTCGTAGACGTTCCACTGTGCCATCACGTTGCCGCCGTCGGCATCGGTAACCGTCGCCTGCAGCTGCGGGGTGGCCGTGTTGGTGTACAGCGTGGTGGTCGTCCCCGAGACAGAGGAAACGCCAGGCGCAACCGTGGGCGCTGAGGTCATGGGGTAGGAGTTGTACGTCACCGACAGGTAGGGCACATTACTGGCCGCGTTGGCGGAATAGAACCGCTTCCAGGAGCTGGAGTCCGTCTCATCCGTGGCCCGGAGCCCGATGTTGGCGTACGTGTAGCCGTGATCCCCGGCGTATTGCAGGAACGAACTGGGGTCGATGGACACCCAGCCCGCCGGAACGGACCCGCAGTCGGACGGATAGCCCTTGGTCTGCGTCGTGGTGGCGTACTTCGTCGTCCACGACGGCTGGTTGGACCACACCGTGGAGGTGGAAGCAGCGCCGGTCTGCCACAGCTCCCACGAGTTCTGGACGCAGTCGGCGGACCAGTACTCGTAGAGGTTCAACGAGGAGGACAGAACATGGGCGTTGACCAGCTGTGAGACCGGGAACTGCAGGAAGGAGCGGGCGACGTCGGTACCCGCGTCGTAGGTGCCCAGCTTGAGGTCCGTGGACGTGTACTCCGCGGTGGAGTCGGTGTTCTCCACAAAGGTGTCCAGCACGCTGGACAGACTGGTGGAGGGATCGACGGTGACCGGGTAACGCGTCTTGGGGCTGGCAAGGAACTTTGCGTCCGGGGTCAGGGTGAGGTCAACCGTGTCACCGGACTGAGACATGGTCATCTTCACCCGGGCACGGTGGGTGTGCTCCAACGACTTCGCGTCGACCTTGGCGTCCCACATGACCGGTGCCGGTATGGTGCCCGCGACCTTGCCGTGGGAGTCGGTGAACGCGATCGAGCCGTTCTTCGCCTGCTTGGCGGTCAGACCCTTGGCGCTGATCGGGATGACGACCTGGTAGCCGGCCGAGGGCCTGGCGCGCAGGACGACATTCTCCTCGAACCCGGTCCGCGTGGCCTGCACCGTCACATCCGTGCCCGGAGAGACATTCGCGTAGGTGGCCGTGCTCCCCTTCAGCCTCGGCTTGGGCAGGGTCCCTTTCCAGCCGACCGCCACGCGGTGCACGCCGGTGCCCTCCGCGGCCAAGGCCGCCTTCCTGCCTCCCGCGGCAAGGACCAGACCCTGCGGCTCCGCCTTGGGAACCACGCCACCGTCGGAAGCGGCGTGCAAGGTGGTGTCCACATCTACCCACGCGCCGCCCCGCTTGAAGCGGATCGGCGCGGCGTAGGACTCAGTGGTGAGAGTGCCCTTCGGGTTCGCCCACGTCGTCGACTGGGCGGTCCGCTCGTCCAGCACCTCGACCTTACGGTTGCGCAGCCGCGCTGTGGCGATTGCCGACGCCAGATCGGGTGCCGTCAGAGGACCGACAGACCGGGCCGCTCTGGACGGGGCCGTACTGGCGGTCTCATGCCGCGCGGGAACAGCAAGCGCCTGACCGGCCGATGACACGATCACCGCTGCCTCAACAGCCATGAGCAGGGCCAAAGCGCCCGCTGTTGGCCTGATTCGCCCTGGCGATGACCCGCTGTCCGGCCGTCTTCGAAGGCCCACAACACGATCGCTCCGCACAGAAGCACCCCCCTCTTTCCGTACCCGGACGCAAGATCGTCCGGAGCCGGAGGTGAGTATCGATCCGCAGGGCGATGCACACCAGATCGCACGGTCGCCGGTGGTGCAAAGCGATCACCAAGTCAAGCTCAACACTTCGACAGGCGTGTACTTCCTTTGTGTTTGAAGATCCACATCTGTCCCACGAGATCGCTACCCACCGTGAGATTCAGTGGTCTGCCCTCGATGAGAATCGGCTACCAGATCGTTATATCGATACGCGTGCTGACTCCACGCCCCCCACGAAGACACGACAGGCCTACTCGTGAAGGCCAGGAAATGCTCTGCTCTGCGCTCGTAGCGGCGGTGCGGTCGGCGGCATCCGGCGAGCCAGGACATCGTGCTTCCCGATCTGCGTCGTCGGGGACCGCGCCGGAAGCAGACCGGCGGTATGCCCTTCCCCAGCGGGATCAGCGCCTGGCCGTCGTGCAGGTTCGCCCCGGAGATTCCGGCGGACATGGGCAGACCCGGCCCTTCGGTGATCAGGTGGATCTTAGAGCCGTACCTGCCCCGGTCGACTTCAGCGCCCGCATGGGCGGCCAGCCGAAGACGACCGAGCAGACGGCGCACGTGCGGCCGGAGACGGTGAGCCGGGAGGCGGGACGCGAGGTCGGCCGATCCCATCGGAGCACCAGCTGTGCCACGACGACTTCAAGGGCCTCGACGCCCTGCTGACCGTCGTGCCCGTCACCCGCCCCAAGCTGCCGGCCGACCGGTAGGCCCTGTTCCAGGGCAGCGCCGTCGTCCTGTGTGCCTCCCTCAGCGCGCGACCCGGGTCGCCTGCGATCGCCGTACGCGCAGCTCGGCGATGTACGCCTCGTAGTCCGCGGCCTTCTGCTGGAAGCGGACCGGTGTGGTCGGGTGGGTGTAGATCATGAAACGTTCGTCGCGGAGGGCCTGGATCACGGTTTCCGCCACTGCCTCGACGGTGATCGCGTTGCCCAGCAGATACGGAGCCGCGTCGAGGATCGGGGTACGGACCGCCTCCGGGCAGATCACCGAGGTGCGGATGCCCCGGTCGGCGTAGGTGAAGGCAAGCCATTCGGCCAACCCCACCGCCGCGTGCTTGGCGGCCGCGTAGCCGGGGCTGGTGAGTTCGGTGAGCAGCCCGGAGGCCGAAGCCGTGTTGAGCAGATAGCCCTCGCCCCGCTCCAGCATGTGCGGCAGGACGTGCCGGGCCGCCCAGACGTGACTCATCACGTTGACGGCGAACACCTTGTCCCAGACGCCCTGGGGGGTCATCGGGTCCATTTCGTGGCCGATCCCGGCGTTGGAGCAGAACAGGTCGATGCGGCCCTCGTGGGCGAGAACGTCGGCGACAAGCCGTTCGATGTCGGCTTCCTTGCTGACGTCGGCCTGGACGTACCGGAGTCCGGCGGTCCCGGCCGGGGTCTGCGCCGCGAGGTCGGAGACGACCACCCGCGCCCCCTCGGCCGCGAACCGGGTCGCGAGGCCCTGACCGATGCCACTGGCGCCGCCGGTCACGACGACGGTCCTTCCGTTCACGTCCACTGCGGGCTTCCTTCGTCCTGGTTCCGGTCGGGCTGTGTACGGGGGGCGGTGTGCGCGGCCGTCACCAGGGCGGAGACGCCGTAGACGATCGCGTAGAAGCCGAAGAGGGTGGCGAGGGTGAGAACGCCGACATCGGGACGGACGGCGAGGACGACACCGAAGGCCAGGGTGGCCAGGCCGCTCAGGATCCACATCGCGCGGTTGCCTGCGGGCGCGCCGCGCCGGAAGCCGAAGCCGACCTCGAACAGACCGGCGACGACCGCCCAGATCGCGATCCACACGGCGAGCGCCAGAGCGGTGATGCCGGGCCAGACGAGCGCGGTCACTCCGGCGGTGAGCGAGACGAACGCCAGCAGGAGACGGCCGACGACGGGGCCGGCGCGGTCACCGCGGAACGCGACGGCGGCGTCGTTCCCGGCGCTCATGAAACAGTTCACGGCGAACAGGATCACCAGGGCGCCGACGGTGATGCCTGGCCAGACGACCGCGATCAGGCCGAGGACGACGGCCACGAGGCCTCTCCAGGCGTAGGGGGAGGACCACACGTTTCTTCTCCTCGTGGCTTCATGAGTGGGTTCATGAGTGGGTTCATGAGTGGGTTCATGACTGGATTCGTGACCGGGCTCGCGGACGGACCGACGGATCTCACCAGCGGCCGTCGGCCAGGTACTGCAGGCCGTTGACGCCGGGCAGGAAGACGTGTTCGCCGCCCTTGGTCACGACGAACGCGGGCAGCCCGCGCAGGCGGCGCCGCACCGGCTTCGCCGCGTAGCTGAAGTCGGCGCCGGTGACGTGGTTGCCCGCGAGCGGGTCCTGGTCGGCGCCGGCCGAGATGAAGTCGCCGTCGTTGACCCACTGGGACTGGACGAACTCGAACTGCCGGGCCGGGTCGGCGTTGGCGAAGGCCAGGACCACGCCCCGGTCGACGCCGTCGTCCTCCAGGACGCCCTCGGGGAGCATCGGCCCGTAGGCGGCCCCCCGGCGCAGGAGCTGGTGGAGGCGGACGTCGACGATGGTGTCCTGGAGCGCGTCCCGCGGGTTGACCCGGCGGATGTGGGAGGCGATCGGGGTCCGCAGACCGCGCGGGTCGTCGTCGTGGTAGGCGAAGTCGTTGAGCCGCTCGGGCTCCACGGTCACGTCCTTCTCCGGCGACAGGGCCAGCGGGCAGCCGCTGCGCCAGCGGCCGGCCATCTTCGCGGCGAGCAGTTCGGCGCCGTACTCGTCCTCGGACCGTGCCGTCAGGAAGCGGCGGAACTCCGCGACCTTCTGGTGGAGTTTGCGGATGGACAGGTACGTGCCGTTGCGCCACAGCGCCTCGGGGCCCGGCCCGGTGGCGGTCCGGCCCAGTTCGTTGACGTAGCCGAGGACGAACTCCCCCGGTTTCGCGACGCTCTGGCCGCGCCTCGGGGTGCCACCCTGGCCCTCGATGTACGGGCGGCTGATGCCGTCGGCGTACCCGAAGTGCTCGCGCAGGTTGTCCGGGGTGCGGATGTCGAGACGGCTCACCCGGCGCACGGAGGGCAGGTCCTCCTGGGCGCCGTGGCCGATCGCCAGCTTCTCGGCGAACGCGGTCTCGTCCGGGGCCATCAGCAGCACCCCTATGTCGAAGGAGCCGTGCTCGGGCAGGTCCCAGTGCGCCGGGTCGCTCTCGCCGACGTCGCCCAGGAACTCCTTGCGGGTGCGCATCGGTTCGCGCAGCTCGCGGGGAAAGCCGTCGAGGATCTCCTGCGGCAGCCCGATGCGGGCCAGACCCGGGTGGGTGAGGACGACGTTGAGCCAGGCGTCCCCGGCCGGGTGCTCCCAGCCGGCGGCCGTGGTCACGTGGGGCAGCAGCCGGCGCAGCATGGCGCGGCCCTCGGCGGCGTCGCCGACCTCGTACAGCAGGTAGGAACCGAAGTAGGGCAGCGGCCGTTCGCGGAGGACGGTGCCCTGGATCCGGTCCAGATCCAGGGCACCGACGGCGTCAGTTGGCCGCATCGAGAACCTCGGAGAGGGCGTCGTTCAGACGCTTCATGCGCTTCACGTCGTGGACACTGCTGTCCGAGGTGGCGTGGAAGTACAGGTCCGCCGAGTACGAGCGGGAGATCACCAGCTCCGGGGTGCCCGGGTCGTCGTAGCCGTTGTAGCCCTCGACGATCTCGCCGAAGATCTCGTCCAGCCAGGGCTGGGCGCGGCCGATGTCGGCGAGGTAGGGCTTGAAGTCGCCGTCGTAGACGAGGGTGATGAGCATCCGGGTGTCGTTGTCGAAGAGCAGGATGCGGAAGTTGTCGACCGTGCCGACCTTCGTCTCCCAGTAACCGGCCTGCGCCTGGATGCTCGCCACCCGCTCGCGGAAGATCTTGCCCCCGTTCGGGGTCAGCGGCGTGATGATGGTCAGCTCGCCCTTCTTGCCGATGCGCCGGCCCGGGCCGTCGGGCTGGTCGCTGATGGGCTGGGCGTGCGCGTAGCGCTCGTCGGTGCCGTCGATGGCCGGGGTGGTGGTGTCGGTCATGGCGTGCTTCTCCTCGAAGGCTGTTCTCAGGCGTGACAGGTGGATGGTCCGGGTCACTTTTTTCATGGGCGTGTCACTCGTAGTGCTTGGCGAACGGGCAGGTGTGCCAGCCGCCGGTCCGGTAGGCCGCGGAGACCTCGTAGACCCCGCGGCGGGCCTGGAGGATGGGGTCGTCGTTGAGCTCGATGCCGTCGGTGACCTTGGTCGGGTCGTGGTTCATCACGGGGTCGCCGAGCTCTTCGGGTGTGACGGGAGCGGTGATCTGGAGGGTGCCGACGGTGACCCGCTCCCGGTCCTCGGGCCACAGGGCGGTCGGGTCGTCGAGGGGGTCGCCGTCCTGGCCGATCTCCAGGACCAGGTCGAAGCCGACCGGGCCGGTCGCCAGCCGCTCGTCGAACTCGTCCAGGAGGACCTCGCGGGACATCGCCGCCAGCTCCTCGACGGGCCGGCCCTCGACCCCGGCCCGCGGGATCCAGTGGCAGCGGACGTTGGTGAGGACGTCGTCCTCGTCGAGGAAGCGGAAGACGTGCACGGCGTGGAACTCGCTGTGCGCGAAGCTGGTCGGGGCCAGCGAGGCGGCGCGCATCTGCAGGACGTCCGCGACCTCGGGGTGTTTCGCCAGGAAGGGCCGCAGGGCCGCCTTGTCCAGCGGGCCACCGGGCTCCGGGGGCGCGGCCAGCGCGATGGCTTCGAGGAGGTCCTCGGGGCGGCGGGCGGGGAAGAGGAGCTGGCTGAGCATCACCAGGTTGGTGGTGCGCCCGTTGGGCAGGTAGAAGCGGGTGGCCATGCCGACGGTGGCGCCGAACGGCGCGTCCGGGCGGCCGCCGCCCTTGGAGAAGCGCACCGAGGCCGGGATCAGGTCGCCCTGGAGGTGGGCGGCGCGGGTGTAGTTGCGGGCGGCCGGCAGGGCGCGGAAGGCGCCGCGGTAGATCCGGCCGTCGGCGTGCAGGGCACGGTATCCGGGATGGAAGCCGAAGACTTCGTGGGCTCCGTCGACCAGGGCTTCCGCGTGGTCGTACTGGCTGAGTTGCGCCATGGGTACCTTCCGATGTCGCTGGGAACGCCCTCATCGTGGGCCGCGACGAGGGCCGTCCGGATGCGTCAAATGACGATGAGCCGCGACGGCTCCGCCGCGGTCCGGCATCGTCGGATGACCGAGGCGGGCGGGGTGCGGACCGGGGAGGATGGGACGTGTCGGAGAGCGCCTCGCGCCGCGGCCCGCGGGCGGATACGCGTTTCGGGGCGTGCGGCCGGTCCGGCTCTGGTACGGCGAGCGGTGGGACGGCGGCGCGACGGAGCACGTACCGCGAGTCCGGCACTCGCACAGCGAACGGAGGCGGACGCTCCTTCAGCCGGACGCCCCTTCAGCCCGTGTGCGGCCGGTCCCGGTACTCGCGTGGGGTCATGCCGTACGCCTCCTTGAAGGACCGGCCGAACCGGGAGGCGTCGGTGAAGCCCCAGCGGTGGGCCACGGCGGCGATGGTGTCGCGACGGGCCCCGGGCGCGGCCAGCTCCCGGCGGGCCCCGTCGAGGCGCTGCCGGCGGATCCACTCGCCGGGGCTGACGCCCTCGCGGGCGAGTACGGCGTAGAGGTGGCGCAGGGAGATGTGGTGGGCCTTCGCCACCGCGCCCGGGGTGAGGTCACGATCGGTCAGATGGCGGCGCAGGTACTCCAGGATGCGCGGGCCGAGGGTCTCCTCGCGGGCCGCGCGGGCCGCCACCTCAAGATCACAGGCGTCGGCGATCACGGCCCGGACCATCTCCAGGGTGGTCGCGGCCAGGTGCTCCGCCGCCGGGCCGGTGTGCAGGTCGGGGGCGGCCGCCAGCCGGGAGAGGTAGGAGGCGCCGAGAGCCGCGACCGAGTCACCCTCGCCGAGCACACGCGCGGTGACGTCGCCGAGCACGGCGTCCGGCAGGCCCAGTTCGGCCACCGGTATCCGGAAGAAGTGCGTGTCCACCCCGCCGTCGAAGAGCAGGGTGTACGGACGGCGGGTGTCGTAGAAGCCGAGGGTGCCGGGGCGGATGGTGGCGGCTCTGCCGTCCTGGACGACGCTGCTGGTGCCGACGCGCTGGAGGCCGAGGAAGAGGCAGGGTTCCCAGTCGGCCGCGGCCAGCCGCAGGGACCGTTCGACGGTCGCCGGGTTGGCCCGGACGGTGCTGAGCTGGACGCGTCCGATGCCGGTGATCGACACCTCGCAGTGCACGTCCTCGGGCCGTTCGGGCAGCGCGATGTGCACCGGTACGACGCGGTCCCGGATCGTCTGTCGTATCGCCTCGGCCCGGTCGTCGACGGTGTACGTCGAGGTGCTCCACTGCGTCTTCATGCGTTCCGGGGAGCGTAACCGACCCCGGTGGCCCGCGGGCAGGCCCGTGTGCGCGGCTGGGGAGCCGGTGTGCACGGTACGCAGACGGCCGTGCACGCAACGCCGGTTCCGGTGCCGTGCCGGGCGCCTATTCTCGGGACGGGCCGCGCCTGCCGCGGCCGGCGTCGACCGTTCGAGCAGCCCAGAGGACCGATCATGACGGCCGTGACCTTCGACGTGGGGGACCTGGCCCCGGTGGACCGGGCCGAGGCGCTCCGCGCCGCCGTCGGCCCCTCGGTCCTGTGGGTGGACGTCGACCACCACGCCGCCGGCCCCATCGCGGCGCGGGGTCTGATCCGCCAGGTCGGAGGGCTCACCCAGTTCTCCGCCCGGACCACTCCCCTGACCGTCCGGCGCACCCCGCGGCAGACCCGGGACGGCTCCGAGACGCGGCTGATCCTGGCCGTTCAGCGGTCGGGCACCGCCACGGTCGTACAGAACGGCCGTGAGGCCGTCGTCCGCCCCGGCGACATGGTCCTGGTGGACAGCGCGCGGCCCTTCACCGCGGTCAACGCGAGCGGTACCCACCACCACTACTTCTGTCTGCCGCGTGCCGGTCTCGCCCTGCCCGACCGGTTGCTCGGGCGGATCACGGCGACCCGGCTCGGGCCGGCCAATCCGGTGGCCGCCCTGGCGGCGGCCCATCTCTCGCGGCTGGCCGACTCGCGCGCGCTGCCGGAAAGTCCCGCCGCACAGCAGCTGGACCGGTCGACCGTCGAACTGGTCCGGGCGGTGATCGCCACCCACCTGGGTGCGGCGGACCTGGCCCGGGGTCCGCTGGAGGACACGCTGGCGCTGCGGATCATGGAGCATGTACGGCGCCGGATCGACGATCCGGCGCTGAGCGCGGCGCGGATCGCCGGGGAGTTCGGCCTCTCCGTCCGGCGCCTGTACGCCGTCCTCGCCCGCTCGGACATCGAACTGGGCAAGTGGATCCGCGCCCGTCGGCTGGAGGCGTGCCGCGCCGACCTCGCCGACCCGCACAAGCTCCGGCAGACGGTCGCCTCCGTGGCCCGCGGTCACGGCTTCACCGACGCCAGTCACTTCGGGCGGCTGTTCAAGGAGACCTACGGCATCCCGCCGGGCGAATGGCGCGCGCGGAGCCGTCCGGCCGACGGCACCCGGGCCTGAACGGCCGGGCAGGCGGAAGGAGTCCCATGTCTGCCGACATCTTTCATGACGTCAATCGCGATCTGTCCCCGTCCGGCGCCCGGTTCCTCGGCCGTACCGCCGAACTGGCCGCTGTGCGGGACGTCGTCGGGCGGGCGGACGGCGGCGACGGCGGGGTGCTGGCGGTGCGCGGTGAGCCCGGCGTCGGCAAGACGTCGCTGTTGCGGACCGCGGTGGCCGTGGCCGGCTCCGCCCGGGTGAGCCACATCGCGGCGATCGAGTCCGAGTCGGACCTGCAGTACGCCGGACTGCACCTGCTGCTGTCGCCGTTCATGGCCGGTCTGCCCGCCCTGCCCGAGCCGCAGCGCCGGGCGATCAGCACCGCGTTCGGCCTGGAGTCCGGTCCCGCGCCGCAGCGTTTCTTGGTGGGCCTCGCCGCGCTGGGTCTGCTGACGGAGGCGGCGGCCGGGCAGACCGTCGTATGCGTCGTGGACGACGCCCAGTGGCTGGACCGGGAGTCCGCGGACGCCCTCGCCTTCGTCGCCCGCCGCGCCGGAGCCGGCCGTATCGCCCTGCTGTTCGGCATCCGCGACCCCGAGGGCGACGGCGGCCCGGTCTTCGCCGGGCTGCCGGAGTTCCGCCTGGAGGGGCTCCCGGCGGACGTCGCCAGAGACCTGATCAGCGGTGCGCACATCGACGACCGGGTCGCCGAGCGGCTGGTCGCGGGCACCCGCGGCAATCCGCTGGCCCTGCTGGAACTGGCCCGGGAACTGTCGGCCGAGCAGTTGACGGGCGCGGCGGCGCTCCCGGACCCGCTGCCCGTGGGCCGGCGTCTCGAAGAGGTCTTCCGGCGCCGGGTGGCAGCGGTCCCGGCCGCCACCCGGACTCTGCTCCTGGTGGCCGCCGCCGAGACCTCCGGGAACGCCCACCTCGTGTGGCGGGCCGCGGGCCGGCTGGGTGCCGGGCGGGCGGCGGCCGTGGTGGCCGAGGAGCGGGGGTTCCTGGTGCTGGGGCAGCGGGTCGGGTTCCGGCATCCGCTGCTGCGCTCGGCGGTGTACCACGGTGCGTCGGCCGAGGAGCGCCGGCTGGCCCACGAGGCACTGGCCGCCGAAGAGGGCGACCCGGACCGCGGGATCTGGCACCGGGCGCTGGCCGCGGTCCACCCCGACGAGGACCTCGCCCATGACCTGGAACAGGCGGCGCGGCGGGCGGTGGACCATGGCGGCTACTCCGCCTCGGCGCGGCTGCTGGGCCGGGCCGTGGAGCTGACCACGGACGAGGCGCGCCGACCCGGCAGACTGCTGGCGGCGGCGCGGGCGACCCTGGAGACCGGCAACCCGGTCGCCGCCGAGGCCCTGCTCCGGCGGGTCGCCCCGCTGCCCGGGGCCGGGTCCGGGTCCGGACGGGCGGAACGGCTGCGGCTGCTGGCCGCGATCCGGTTCGCCCAGGGGCAGGTACGGGAGACGGTCCCGCTGCTGCTGAAGGCGGCGGAACTGCTGCTGCCGGACGACGAACGGGCCGCCCGGGACACGCTGTTCCAGGCGCTGGAGGCGGCCACCTGGACCGGCAAGGCCGACATGACGGCGGTGGCGCGGGCCGTACGCGCGCTGACACCCGCCGCCCCGGACTCCGCCCACCCGGATTCCGCCCACCCGGACTCCGCCTCTCCGACCGACCTGATCAGCGCCGCGCTGACCGCCCGGCTGCTCGACGGTCCCGAGGCCGCCTACCCCCTCTACCGGCGTTGTGTGCGGAGCCTGCTCGGCAGCGAGGATCTGCGCGGTTTCAACCTGGGCAGTGTGCTCGCCGGTGAGATGTGGGACCTGGAGGGCCTGCTGGCGCTCACCTCGCGCTGGGTCGAGCTGGCCAGGACCCGGGGCGCGCATGGCGCCCTGGCGCTGGCGCTGCTGCTGCGGGCCATACCCGAACTGTGGCGCGGCAACTTCACGGCGGCGGCGGAGTTCGGCCGGGCCGCGGCCGACCTGTCCGATCTGACGACACGGCAGCAGGGTCGTACGGGCGGCGGTGTCGAGTTGCTGTACTGCGTGACCGGCCCCGAGCAGGCCGCGCGGGAGGCGGCCGGGGCCCACATCCGGGAGGCGACGGCTGCGGGCCGGGAACACTACGGCGCCCTCGTCCCGCACCTGGCCCTGTGCCAGTTGGAGGTGGCGCTGGGCGACTACCCGGCCGCGCTGACCCACGGCCGGCGGGTGTTCGCCGCCGACACCCCTGGGCCGACCAGCGTGAACGTCCTCCCGGAACTGGTCGAGGCGGCCCAGCGGTCCGGGGACCCGGAGACCGCGCGGGCCGCCCTGGCCCGGCTGCACACCGTCGCGACCGCCAGCGGCACCCCCGTCGCCCTGGGCCTGCTGGCCCGCTCGCGGGCATTGGTCGCGGACGACGACGAGGCCGAGAAGCTGTACCTGGAGGCGATCGAGCACCTGGAGGCGTCCGCGGCCCGGCCGCAGACGGCCCGCGCGCACCTCGTCTACGGCGAGTGGCTGCGCAGGCGGCGAAGGCGGCGGGAGGCGCGGGACAGTCTGCGGACCGCTCTCGCCCTGTTCGAGGCCATCGGCGCCGAGTTCTACATCCGGCGCGCCCGGACCGAACTGGCCGCCACGGGCGCGCGGTTGCGGCACCGCCCGGTGGAGTCCGCCGTCCCTCTCACTCCGCAGGAAGCGCGGATCGCCCGGCTGGCCGCCGCGGGCGTGCCGAACCGGGACATCGCGGCGCAGTTGTTCCTCAGCCCCAGCACCGTCGAGTACCACCTGCGCAAGACCTTCCGGAAGCTGGGCGTGACGGCCCGAGGGCAACTGCGGGACGCGCTGGCGGCGCTCGTGGATGGGGGTGACGGGGGTGACGGGGCTGATCGGGACGATGCAGCAGGCGCCGGGGCCCGGGGGCGGTAGGAGGGGCGGACTGTGGGTCTCAAGGATGCGGCGGCCCCGGCCCGGGACCTACGGTGACGGCACATGCCTTGCTCCGGCTTGCTCCGGCTTCAACCGACGAGGGGATCACCATGGGCGTTACGGGCCCGCCGTTCACGACCCGATACCCAGGGCCCGCCGTAGGGACTCCTGGTCGATGAACTCGTACTGCTCGACGATCGCCCCGGCCCGCCAGCGGCAGACCGTGGTGAACGCGACGTCGAAGGTGCGGCCGGTCGCCGCCGCCTCGGTCCCGTCGGGGAGCCGTACCGGCCGCGTCACACGTCCGCGCAACCGGGCGACGGTGCAGGTCTGGTCACCGTGTCCGAACGCGGCCACGTAGGGCTGGGTGACCACGTGGTTCTCCGGGAAGAGGGTGCAGAACTCCCGTGCCCGGACGACGTGTTCGGCCCGTCCGTGCGGGTCTTCGTCACCGGCCGCCCAGGCCGTCAGGTCCGGGGCGAGGAGCGCTTCGTACGCATCCCAGTCGCGTTCGTTCCACGCGTCGTCGATGGCCCGCATCCGGGTCAGGTTGGAGATCATCTCGGCGCCCTGCCGCCTTTCGTAGCCGCTCCGGTGTACCGGGACCGGCGCACCGGGAGCCATTCCAGGGCCCGGCGACCGCGTCGGGCCATACGTCACCTGACGGTCCGTCCGCCGTCGCCTTCCCGGCGGCCACTGAGCATGGTGAGGAGCCCTCATGTCCATCGAGCAGTCGTCCGCGCCCGGGGGCGTGGACGGGGATGCGGTCGGGCTCCTGGGGCGATCGGCGGACCTGGAGTTCTTCGCGGGTCTGCGTCGGCGGCTGACGGACGGAGGCGCGGGGACGGCTGTCCTGCTGGAGGGCCCGGCCGGCGTGGGGAAGACCGCACTGCTGGAGGCCGCCGCGAGCGGCGCACGGGCCTCGGGATTCCGCGTGCTGCGTTTCGCCGGCGTGGAGTCCGAGGTCACGCTGGCCTACTCCGGTCTGCACCAGCTGCTCTTCGGCATGCGTGACGGCTTCGACCGGCTGCCGCCGGGGCAGCGCGCGGTACTGGAGGGGGTCCTCGGCAGCTCGGTGGCCCAGGCGCCGCCGGACCGTTTCGCGGCCTCCGTCGCCGTACTCGAAGTCCTGCGGCGCACGGCGGAGGACGGCCCGGTCCTCGTCGTGATCGACGACGTCCAGTGGCTCGACCGGGCTAGCGGCGACGTCCTGGAGTTCGTGGCGCGCCGACTGTCCGGGCTACCGGTGGACCTGCTGGTCGCGGCCAGGGCGGGCCATGCGCACGCGCTCGACCGGCACGGACTGCTGCGCCGGCGGGTCGAGACGCTGGACGAGCGGTCCGCCGCCGCCCTGCTTCGGGCTGCTCACCCCGGGCTGGCCGCGCCCGCCTGCGAACGGCTGCTCCAAGAGGCCGCGGGCAATCCCTTGGCGCTGCTGGAGCTTCCCGCCTTGCTCACCCGGGAGCAGATCACCGGTACCGCCCCGCTGCCGCTGTCCCTGCCCGTGGACGACCGACTGGAGGCGCTCTTCGCTCCGCGACTCCGTGAACTGCCCGCGGTCACCTTGGAGTTGCTGCTGGTCGCCGCGCTGGAGGGGACCGGCGGGCTACGCACGATCTGGGCGGCGTATCCGGGCGGGATGGAAGAGGCCGACGCCGCGCTCCTGGCCGCCGAGGAGGCGGGCCTGGTGCGGGTGGACGCTCGGGCCGGCCGGCTGGTCTTCCGGCATCCGCTGGTCCGCTCGGCCGTCGTGCGCACCTGCCGGCCCGGTCAACGGCGGGCGGCGCACCGAGCTCTGGCCAAAGCGCTGGAACGGGACCCGGAACGCCGGATCGGGCACCTGATCGCCGCCTCCCTGGGGCCCGAGGAGCAGCTCGCGGCCGATCTGGAGCAGGCGGGGCAGGCGGCCCTCAGGCGCGGCAGCGCCGCCCTCGCGACGACCGCGCTGCGCCGGGCCGCGGAGCTCAGCCCGGAGTCGGCCGAACGCAGCCGACGGTTGGCGCACGCGGCGTACGCAGCAGCCCAGTCCGGCGCCCTCGACGTCACCGCGGTCCTCGTCGATGACGGGTACGGGGACCGGGCCTCGCCCCAGGACACCGCGCGCGCCACCCTGGCCAGGGTGTACGCGCTGCTGGAGACGGACGGGGACGCGACGGCCGCCCACCGGCTGCTGACCGGTGTGATCGACGGACTGCTCGCCGCCGGTACGGACAGTGCCGAGACGGGTGGTGCCGGCCGGCAGCCGTCGCTCGCCGCGGTCCGCGAGGTCGTCGGCGAACTGCAGTTCCTGCTCACGCTGGTGGCGTTCTACGCCCAGCGGACCGATCTGTGGCCGGAGGTGCTGGAACGCTGCCAGGACGCCCCCGACCAGGTGCGGCTCTACTGCCTGGCCTTCGACGCCCCGCAGAAGCGGGCCCCGGAGGTCCGGCAGCGGATCCGGCGGGCGTTCGCCGCCCTCCCGCCCGACGCGGGCCCCCGGCCGGTCACCCAGCTCTCGATGCTCAGCGTCTACTTCGACGAGGCCTCCGAGTACCGCGAGCACTGGATGCGGGTCGCCCGGCGCTCCCGGGAGGGCGGCACCTTCGTGCAGTGGTCCTACGGCACCATCCTCCTCGGTCACGAGGCCTTCTTCGCCGGCCGTTTCACCGAGGCAGAGGCGCTGGCCCGGGAGGGCCTGGCGATGGCCGAGGAACTGGGGCACCGCCTCGCGGGATTCCGGCTTGCCTCCCAGCTCGCCCTGGTGGCGGCCGTCCGGGGCGACGCCGAGACCGTCGGCACGCTCACCCGCACCATCCTCGCCTGGAGCGAACCGCGCCGGCTGGGTCTGCTCCAGGTGTCCGCCCGGCAGGCCCGCGCGCTGCTCGCCCTGGGGCAGAGGGACTACGAGACGGCGTACCGCGACTGCGTGCTGGTCAGTCCGCCCGGTACCCTCCCCCCGCTCAACCCGCGCGCGATCTGGTCGGTGTACGACCTGGTGGAGGCGGCCGTGTACACGGGCAGGACCGCCGAGGCACGCGTCCACGTCGCGATGGCGCGGAGCGCCTGTCTCGGTGAACTCTCGCCGCGCCTGGCGCTGTTGACGCACGCGGCGGCGGCCCTCGCCGGTCCGGTGGAGACGGCCGAGGCCGGATTCCGGCGGGCGCTGGCGGTCGCCGACGTCCACGCCCCCTTCGACCGGGCCCGGGTCCAGCTCGCCTTCGGCCGCTGGCTGCGCGCCCACGGCCGCGACCCGGAGGCCGCCCGCGAGCACCTGACGGCCGCCCTGCACACGCTGGAGGAGCTGGGCGCCGCGCCCTGGGCCGCCGCGGCCGGTACGGAGCTCGCCGCCCTGGCGCCGCCGGCGGAGCCGGAACCGCTCGACACGGAAGGCCTGCTGACACCCCAGGAACTCCAGATCGCCGACCTGGCGGCCACCGGGCTCAGCAACAAGGAGATAGGCGCCCGGCTGTACATCTCCCCGCGCACGGTCAGCACCCACCTGTACAACATCTTCCCCAAGCTGGGCATCCGCTCCCGCGCGGCGCTGCGCGACGCCCTCGGGGCCCAGGCACGGGCGGCACACGGCGACGGACACGTCGAATACGTCGACGGACCCGTCATCTGACGGTCGCGACCCGCGTCCCGCGCTTCCTAGCCTGCCGCCATGTCCGCACACGATGAACAGCAGATCCAAGCCGCCAACGACTCCGGCAGGACACCCGTGGTCTTCGTCCACGGGCTGTGGCTGCTGCCCAGCAGTTGGGACCGCTGGGTGGAGTACTTCGACCACGCGGGTTACGCCGCCGTCTCGCTCTCCTGGCCCGACGACCCGGACACCGTGGCGGAGGCGAACAGCCACCCCGAGGTGTTCGCCGGCAAGACCGTAGGGCAGGTCGCCGACCACCTGGCGGACCTGATCGGCCGCCTCGACCGCAGGCCGGCCGTCATCGGCCACTCCTTCGGCGGCCTGCTCACCCAGATCCTCGCCGGCCGCGGCCTCTCCGCCGCGTCGGTCGCCATCGACCCGGCCCCCTTCCGCGGCGTCCTGCCCCTGCCCGTCTCCGCGCTCCGCTCGTCCGCGCCGGTACTGAGCAACCCGGCCAACCGGCACCGCGCGGTCCCGCTCACCTTCGAACAGTTCCGCTACGCCTTCGCCAACGCGGTCAGCGAGGAGGAGGCGAAGGAACTCTTCGAGACGTTCGCCGTCCCGGCACCCGGCGCCCCGATCTTCCAGGCCGCCACCGCCAACCTCAACCCCTGGACGGAGGCGAAGGTCGACACCGGGAACCCCGACCGCGGCCCGCTGCTGATCATCTCCGGCGAGAAGGACCACACCGTCCCGTGGGCCATCGCCAACGCCTCCTACAAACAACAGCTGCACAACCCCGGCGTCACCGAGATCACCGAGATACCGAACCGGGGCCACGCCCTCACCATCGACGGCGGCTGGCAGGAAGTCGCCGAAACGGCCCTGACGTTCGTCCGCCGCTTCGCCTGACCAGATCCGGGCCGCCGCCACCACCCCGAGGGTGTGGGCGGGGGCCCCGCCCCCCCCCCCCCCCGGGGGGGGGGGGGGGGCCCCCCCGGCCCCCACGGCCCCACGGCCCCACAGCCCCACAGCCCAGAGACAGGAACGCCACGCCACCGTGTCCAAGTCCAACGACCCGGCCTCGACGCAGATGCCGGCCTGGCTGCCCGCAGCGATCGCCGTCGCTCTCGCCCTCACCGCGGTGTTCGAGATGACGGTCTGGGCCGCCCGGCAGCTCGTCGGTCTCGGAGTGCTGCTGCTGGTCTCCTTCTTCCTGTCGATGGTGATGGAGCCGGCTGTGTCCCGCCTCCAGGCCCGCGGTATGGGCCGGGCCGCCGCGACCCTGCTCGTGTTCGTCGTCACCGCGGCCTCGCTCGCCGGTTTCGCCGCCGCCGTGCTCACCCTGCTGATAAACCAGACGGCCGAGGTCTCGCACCGTCTGCCGACACTGCTCACCACCTTGACCGAACGGATCAACACCACGTTCGGGACGACCCTCACCACGGACCGCCTGGCCGCCCCCACGGGAACCGTGGAGACCTACGCCCGGCAGGCCGCCGGCCACCTCTGGGGCCTGTCCACCACCGTCGTCGGCGGCGTCTTCGACCTGCTCACCGTCGCGCTCTTCGCGTACTACTTCACCGCCGACGGCCCCCGCCTGCGCCGCGCAGCCCTGTCGTTGCTCCCGCCGCAACGGCAGTCGGCCGCGCACCGGGCCTGGACCGTCGCCCTGGCCAAGACCGCTGGGTACATGTACTCAAGGGCCCTGCTCGCCCTGTTCTCCACGCTCGCCCACGCGGTGGCCTTCCTGGTCCTCGGCATCCCGTACCCGGTGGCGCTGGGCATATGGGTGGGCGTCGTCTCGCAGTTCGTGCCCACGATCGGAACGTACGTGGCCGCGGCCCTGCCGACCCTGGTGGCGCTGACGGTCGAGCCCATGGACGCCCTGTGGGTGATCCTCTTCGCGACGGCGTACCAGCAGGTGGAGAACTACGCCCTGCAGCCGCGCATCACCGCTCGCACGGTCGACGTCCATCCCGCCGTGGCCTTCGGCTCCGTACTCGCCGGAGCGGCCCTGCTCGGCGCAGTCGGTGCCGTCATCGCCATCCCCACCACCGCGACCCTCCAGGCGCTCGCGACGGCGTACCTGCCCCGCTACAAGGTCACCCCCGTCGTGGATTCGACGGGCAACCCGCCCGAGGACCGCCCGATGTGACTCGCGTTGCCACCGGGAACCGGGCGTCGCTCTGGCTCGACTCGTTCGTCGCCGCTCTGGAATCGGGCCGAATCTCCTGGTCGCGGGTCCTGGACGTTCCGCGGCTGGGGCCGGCCGGCGATGTCGCCGTGACCCAGTTCCGCCGGGTGATCGGGGAACTGGTCGAACGGGCCGTCGGCGCGCGACCCGGCACTCGACCTGCCCCGCCGTGGAGACAGTCCATGCCGTGCCGCCACCGGATGCGACGGCGGATTCAGGACCCAATTCAATGAGGGTTTTCCAACCTCGGCTTGAGGTCGCCAGGTGGAGGGTGAGTACGGCCTTGACCAGGTTGGTGATGCGGGTGGTGCTGCAGCGGAACCCGCGCAGCAGCCGCCAGGACTTCAGGGTGGCCATCGCCTGTTCGCCGACCGTGCGGATCTTGGCGTGGGAGACGTTGACGGCCTTCTGGCCCGTGGAGAGCTTCTCCCAGCGGCCGCGGTAGGGGACGCGCACCGTGCCGCCGGCACCCTGGGGTCGGCGTAGTGGATGGTGCAGGTCAGCCCCGTAGCGATCTGGTCGACGGCACGCAACTGGGTGCCGAGGTCCTCGGCCAGGGCGAGAAGGGCGCGGCGGTGAGCGGCCGGGGCGAGTTCGTCGCGAGCGAAGCGGTGTTCCGTGCTGATGCTCGCCGGTGTCGGGGTGGGGTCGACGATCTGGGTGTCACGGGCGTGGGCGTGCTCGTGGAGGGCGCGGCCAGCGCGTGCGCCGAGGAGGCGTTGCAGGGTGAGCTGGGGGACGGCAGCGACGTCACCGACGCTGTGCAGGCCGTGCTCGGCCAGCGCCGCGGCCGCCTTCGCGCCCACCCCAGGAAGTTCCCGCACGGGCCGAGGTCGGAGAAAGGCCGAGATCGCCTCGGGGGAGTCGTCGATGATGGTGCGTCGGTCCGGTGGCGCGAGGGCGCAGGCCATGGCCGCGAGCATCCGGTTGCCCGCGCACCCCGCGGAACTGTGCAGGCCGAGGTGGGCGAGCGCGCGCAGCTGGACCACCTCGGTCAGGGCGCGGGCGTCGCGCTTCCAGTACAGGAGCGACCCGCGCTTAGGCGGAGTCCGGTGTCTCAGCGCGGCAGTTCTCGCAGGCGTTCCGTCACCCGTTTGTGTAGGTCCATGACGTGTACGAGCGCCTCGTCTAACGCTCCGAGACCGACCATCACCCGGGCCGCTATCAAGATCATGGCCCGGTGCACTTTGACCGCTCTCACCCGCGCAGAGCGATTCCCCTGCCACGGCTGCGGCGGTCGATGCGACCGGTCGCCTCCAGCTTGGCGAGCTGGTAGGGACTGTTTTTGATCCCCAGTCGGCAGATGGATAGGGCGGCACTGGTTGCCGTAGTGTCCAACGTCAAGACGTCCTGTGCGGCTGGGCTTCGCCGTGAGACGGCACGGGCGTGATGGTGCGCAGGAGTATCCGGGAGGGCAGTACCCATGCCAGGCCGAGCAGCGCGCCCAGGGTTGCGATCCAGAGGGTGGGGCGCAGGCCGATCGTTGCGCCGAGCCATCCGCCTGCCAGTGCGCCGATGGGGCGGATGCCGTAGTTGCACAGGCGGCTGGCTCCTGCGACGCGGGATCGCAGTGCGTCGGGTATCAGCGACGCTGTGAGCGATCCACCTGCGATGTCCAGGAGCATCACGCCGAACCCGGAGCCGAACTCCGCGAGGAACAGGCACGTTGCCGCGAGAAGGACGGATCCCTGCGCCAGGGGGACCAGCACCAGCGGCGCGGGGAACGCGAAGAGGCCAAGGAGTGTGGCCCGTCCGATTCCGATCCGGCGCACGATCCGGCTGGTCAGCAGGGATCCGATCACTGAGCCGGCGGCGCCGCTGCCGAGTACGGCACCCAGGAGGCCGGGGCTGAGCCCGAGGCCGGTGGTGGCGTAGAGGACGAAGACGGCCTGGAAGGCGAAGTTGAACAGGTTGAGGGTGGTCACTGCGCCGTAGAAGCTGCGCAGGGTCCGGGAACGGATGAGGTAGCGGAAGCCGGCTATCAGATCACCCTTGGCGCGAGCGGCGGCCGGTGGTTCGGTGGGACGGATCCGCGACAGCTGCCAGGCCGATGCCAGGTAGGAGGCGGTGTCGGCGAGCAGTGCCACCGGGGCCGACAGGAGCTGCACGAGCGCTCCTCCGGCGCTGGTGCCGACCATGAAGGACATGGCCCTGCTGCCGTTGAGCAGCGAGTTGCCCTCCACGTAGCGCTCGGCGGGAACCAGGGAGATGAACAGTGCGGCGTTGCACACGTCGAACAGCACGCTCAGCGTGCCGACCACGAACGCGACCGCGTAGAGCTGGCCGAGGCCGAGCCAGCCCAGGGCCCAGACGGCCGGGAGCGAGACAAGGGCCATGGCCCGCCCGAGGTCGGTGGCGATCATCATGTGGCGCCGTCGGCCGCGGCGGTCCGCCCAGACGCCGGCGTGCACCGAGAACAGCAGGCTCGGCAGGAGCCCGGCGGCCGTGAGCCACCCCATCTGCGCGGCATCTGCGTCCAGAGCCAGGACGGCGAGCAGGGGCAGGGCGATCTGTGTGATCTGGTCTCCGAAGAGCGAGACGGTATGTCCGGTCCAGTACCGGCGAAAGGACGGCTCGCGCAGCAGGGCGGGTAACCGCCCGGCCGGACTCACGAGCGCGGCTCTTCCGTCGCATCCTGCGTCTTCCCGTCGAACTCCCGCGCCGGGTGCCCGAAGTGCACATACGACACCCGGCGCGCGGTGGCGGGACGCTGTCCTGGATCGTCGGCGCGGCGGATGTACGGCTGAAGCAGCTCCCATATCTTCTCGTCGAGTTCCTTGAGCTCAGCGGCGGTGACGAAGATGGTCGCGTCTCCCAGGGGCGCCGCTTCCTGCCAGTCCGCCGGTTCGGTGTGCCGGTTCTCCAGCCAGCGCGTCGCCTCGGTGAAGTAGCGCTCGACGACCGCGAGGCTGAGCGCGGTCGCAGCCTCCTGCACCTCGGGGTCTGCGGCATAGCCGGGCCAGGAAGTGAACGCCGACGTCGCCCGCCAGGGCTTCTCCCGGCCCTGGCCTTCCCCCGTCTGCTCTGCCAGCCCGTACTTGGCAAGCATGCGCAGGTGATATGAGCAGCTGGCCACCGATTCCCCGGTCAGCTCAGCAGCCCTGGTGGCCGTCATCGCGCCTTCCCTGCGCAGCAGCCCGATGAGCGTCAGGCGGAACGGATGGGCGTAGGCCCGCAGTCCGCGCGGGTCGGTGAGCTGTCTCCGTTTCATGATGTAAAGGTATCTTTCTAAAGATACCTTTACTAGACTGCGTTCCTCGTCTTCCCAAGGGCTGTCCCGCAATGATCAAGAAGCCCGTGCTCGCGGACAGGCGAGCCGTAAGAGGAGACCGTGCGCCGCACGGAGCTGGTAGGAGGTTCGTTCGCTGAACCGGGAAAACCGTTGGACCCGTTGGCGGTGGCGCGTCATAGGGTTCGGGTCGCGGAGACGCGGTCGGCGGAGAAGGAACGGTGGATGGCGGGACTGTACGAGATCTGGCAGCGGGCGGAGGTGTCGCGCCGACTCGACGTGTTGTCGGGCTTCATCGCGATGTGCGTGGCGGGGGACGACGACGCGCAACGTCGTCTCGCTCAGCTGGTTGCCGGCGCGGACGCGGCCCTCTCCGCCTCGCCCCCGGATTTGATGGTCGCCTCGGAGCACCTGGACGAACTCGTCTGGTGGGCTGACACGGAGTGGGCCGATCACCCCTATCGTCCCGTGGAAGTCCGGCCGGACGAGGCCGACCGGCAGACGCGTGACTACGCCAAGGATCTCCGGCACGTCGCACTCCCCGTCCGCGTCCGCGACGAGATGGGCCGCATCGAACTCAGTCTCGAAGTACGGTTTCTGGCCCTGTGCCGCCAACCGGGATTGGACTGCCGGACCCGACAGGACATCTTCTACGTCGCCGGGCGTGCCGCGATGGCCCTCGATCTCGGGCACTTGGAAGCGGCAGAGCGCGAGATCCGGCGCATGGAACAGGTGGGTTCCGTGGAGCCACGGCAGAGCCCACGCTGAGTTGCGGCTTTCCGAGGTCCACAGGTGTGGAACGATCTCTTCAGGTGCCTGGTCTGATCACGGCGTCGGAACCGCATTGGATAGCCCCGTTCAGCGGGCTGCAACCGCGAGACTTCCGCAGGTTGATTGCTAGTGCCGCATCAGACAACGTTCGCCCTGTCGGCATCCTTGCCCGGGCCAGGGTGGAGTCCTTCGTGATACGTTCCTGCCGCCGTGCACTGCTGCGAACTGTGGAGGTGAGACCGATCAACGCTTTGACAGGTCGGGCCTCCCTCCCTCGCATGGCCTAGGGAGCGCCCGCAGAGGCATCCCGAAAGGCATGAACCGCTATGCGCTTCATATCTGAGACGTCGTCCGACGGCGTCCGCGAACAGCTCTTCACCCTCGGCGACATTCCTGGCGTGTTGTGGACGCCAGAAGGTGCCGTCGCCACTAGTCCGCTCGTCTTGATGGGGCACGGTGGCGGTCAGCACAAGAAGGCCCCTGACGTCCTGGCTCGTGCACGCCGCTTCGTGACCGAATGCGGTTTCGCGGTCGTGGCGGTCGACGTTCCCGCCCATGGTGACCGGCCGAAGGTTGAGGAGTATGACCGGATCGTGACTGAGAACCAGGCTCGCGTGGAAGCCGGTGAAGAGTTGGCCCCGCTGATCGCCGACTTCCAGGCACTCGTGGCCCGCCAGACCGTGCCGGAATGGCGGGCGGTCCTGGACGCGGTTCAGCAACTCGAGCACGTAGGCGCCGGCCCGGTGGGTTACTGGGGGGTTTCGCTGGGATGCGGACTCGGTGTTCCGTTCGTCGCTGCCGAACCGCGGGTCCGCGCGGCGGTACTGGGCTTGGGCGGGGTGCTGGCGTCGGCCGAGGCCGCCGCGCGGATCACCGTCCCAGTGGAGTTCTTGGTGCAGTGGGACGATGAGCGGGTGCCGCGGGTTCAGAGCTTGGCGCTGTTCGACGCCTTGGCCTCGGCCGAGAAAACGTTGCACGCCAACCCCGGCAAGCACGGGGAGATCCCGGCATTCGAGCTGGAGAGCACGCTGAGGTTCTTCGCCCGGCACCTCGGCTGATATCGCCGCCTGCAGTCCGCGACGCGCCGATCGGGAACCGGATCCCGACCGGCGCGTTCACTGAAACTGGTCGGCGTGGCCGAAAGAGTTGATGGATGTGATCCACAACTTCAACATGGACGGCTTCGACTCGCTGTACCCGAAGTACAAGGGCGGCAGGCCGAAGACCTTCACGCTGCCCGAGCGGCGCGAGATCAAGAAGATCGCGAAGTCGAAGCCGATCGAGCACGACCTGCCGTTCTCCACCTGGAGCCTGACCAAGCTGGCGGACTTCCTGGGTGCCGAGGGGGTGGTCGACGACATCAGCCACGAGGGCCTGTGCATCCTGCTCCGCGAGGAAGGCGTCTCCTTTCAACGCCTGAAGACCTGGAAGACCTCCCGCGATCCGGACTACGCAGCCAAGAAGGCCCGGGTCGAGCACCTCAACGCGATCGCCGACGGCGAGGTCATACCCGAGGACGGCGAGCCCGAAGTGTTTTTCTGCATGGACGAGTTCGGGCCGCTCAACCTGATGCCGCACCCCGGCCGTCAGTGGGCCGAACGCGGGGGCAAGCACAAGGCGAAGACGTCGACGTTGTCCACGGACTCCAAGTCCTCGCCGGCATGCGGCCGGAACGCGGCCTCGAACTGCTCTGTGTGGACGCGGTACCAGGGTCCGTCCCAGCTGCCCGGCGTTGTGCTGTGGCTCATCGGGCGAGTGTGCCGGGCTGATTCGGCCTCCTCAACCGCTTTGTTCTGGCACGCTTCCTGCGTGAACAGCGATCTTGTGTCCGATGACCTGTGGGAGCGGATAGCACCGCTGATTCCGACCCGGCCGCCGCGACGTCACCGGTCTCCCGGACGGAAGCCAGTCAACGACCGAACTGCGCCGGCCCGGATCATGTATGTCCTGCGCAAGGGCGTGTCCTGGGCAGACGTCCCGTCCGAACGCATCGGCTGCTCCGGTGTCACCTGCTGGCGGCGACTGCGAGACTGGACCGAGGCCGGGGTATGGCCCCGCCTGCATGAGGCCCTGCTCGTCGAGCTGCGACGTGCCGGCCTGCTGGACATGGACGACTGCGCGATCGACGGCTCGGACATCAGGGCGCTCAAAGGGGGGCACACAGGGGGCCTTCGCCGGTCGACCGCAGCCGTCCCGGCAGCAAGCACCACGTCATCGTCGACCGCCACGGCACCCCGCGCCGTCTCGCTGACCGGCGGCAACCGGCACGACGCCACCCAGCTCATCCCGCTCCTAGACGCGATTCCGCGCATCCGGGGCCGACGCGGCCGTCCGCGCCACAGGCCGAAGCGCCTGTACGCAGACCGAGGCTACGACTTCCACAAGTACCCGACTCCTGTGGGCCCGCGGCATCGTCCCGAAGATCTCCCGACGCGGAGCCCCGCACGGCTCCGGCCTGGGCAAGACCCGTTGGGTGGTAGAGAGAACCTTTGCGTGGCTGCACCAGTTCAAGCGCCTGCGCATCCGCTTCGAGATACGTGCCGACCTCCGCCAGGGTCTGCTTCAACTCGCCTGCGCCATCATCTGCTTGAGACGGCTACGCACCGCATTGTGCAGCGATCAGTCAGTCCGTTCAGGCAGAGTTGGCGAACCAGCGCCCAGAACCGGCGTTTCCGCAGGTCAAAGCCCTGCATGGTGGGGCGGGTGGGACTCGAACCCACGGCCGACGGATCATGAGTCCTTTGAGGATCTTGGCGACTCGTGCCGATTTCTTTGACTCGCACGCAACGGATTCGCTTACCGCGTGCAGAGGCTTCACCCTCGCAACGCCTCTTTCGATGGATTGCCGAGACGTAGGGCCACGCAGGCCCTGCATATGGCAGCCGGCCGGCCACCGAAGCCGTCAGCCTCGCTCGAGTGCGAGCACCAGCCGTGGATCCACGGCAACCTTGATGGCGCGGATGCCGGCTACCCAGCAGCGACTCGTCGACACAAGGGGCGTCGGTGATCAACCACCCAGGTGGCGCAGTGCTCGTTCGGCGGCATGGGCGCCGCACATTCCGTGTGCGCCGGGGCCGGGTGGGGTGGCCGCGGAACACAGGTAGTGGCCGGGGACCCCGGTGTCGTAGGGCTGCAGCGTGGGGCGTGGGCCGAGTACGAGCTGGGGGATGTCTTTGGCACCGGTCATGATGTTGCCGCCGACGTAGTTGGGGTTGTACTCGGCGAAGCCGGGCGTGGTGCGTACTGCGGTGCCGATGATCCGGTCGCGGAAGCCGGGGGCGAATCGCTCGATCTGCGCGATGATCGCCGCGGTCGCGTCACCGGTGTAGCCGTTCGGGACATGGGCGTAGGACCACACGGGGTGGACGTCGCCGACGGACCGCGACGGGTCGGCCAGGTACTGCTGCCCGACCAGGACGAACGGTCTCTCGGGCATCCGTCCGGCATGGATGTCCCGCTCAGCGGCCGCGATCTCGGCGTACGTGCCGCCGACGTGCACGGTCCCGGCCTGCCGCGCCGGCTCGGCCTGCCACGGGACTCCGCCATCGACGGCGAAGTCGACCTTGAACGCGCCCGGGCCGTACCGGTAGCGCCGGTAGGCGCGGGCGATGCGTGTCGGCAGCAGATCGCCGAGGATGTCTGCCAGGGCCGTGGGCGCCACGTCCCATACTGTCGCGTCCGCGGGCGTAAGCTGGGCGACCGACCGCACGCGAATCCCCGTCTCGATCTTCCCGCCGAGGTCGAGCAGAAGTGCCGCCATGGCGTCAGTGATGCGGCGTGAGCCTCCCTCGGCCACCGCCCAGCCGTGGCGGTGGCCCGCGGTGAGGATGCCCAGCCCGATACTCGCGCTGAGCGGCCGCTCCAGCGGGCGGAAGGCGTGCGCGGCGACTCCGCCCCACAGTGCCCTGGCCTCTTCGGTCCTGAAGGCCTTCGCCAGCAGCGACGCGGGGGCGAGTGCCGGCATGCCGAAGCGAGCGAGGCGGACAGGATGCCGGGGAAGGCGCATGAGCGGGCCCATGATGTCGTCCGCGATGGCGTCGTACGCCTCTGAGGGTCCCTCGAACAGTCGGCGCCAGGCCCGTCCGTCGGCACCGAGACCGGCGGCGGTCTCGGTCACCGAACGGTGCAGCACCCCGGCCGAGCCGCCGTCCTGCGGATGCACGCAGTCGATCTCCGGCCACGCCCACCGCAACCCGTAGTGGTCGAGGCCGAGCTCGTTCAGGAACGACGAGCCGACGGCCATGGGGTGGACGGCCGAGCAGTGGTCGTGCAGCAGACCGGGCACGATCGCCTCACCGGAGCGGGTGCCGCCGCCGATCTGGTCGGCCGCCTCCAGCACCGTGACCTGTACGCCTGCCCGGGCCAGGACGACGGCCGCGGCCAGACCGTTGGGTCCGGCGCCCACCACGGTCGCTGTGCTCATGTGGCTCTGCCTTTCCGGAAGGTGTTCTGTCCTTGCCCTACGGTGCCAGTCCCTCCGCGGCACGAAGGCATGCCGCCGATGCCGTGGGCGTCTCTTCGCGGGTGAAGGTGACGTTCAGCGGGATCGGGCCGTTCGGCAGCCATGGTTGTTCCTTCACCGCGTCGGCGACCTTCCATGTGCCCCGCTCGATCACGCCGAGGGCGGCGTCGATCACCTGATAGCTCTGAGTTCCGCGGTGGATGGGCTGTGACTCGACCCAGACGACGATCCACTCTCCGGGAGCGAATCCAATACGGGCCTGCACGGCGTCGATGAGGTCGATGTTGTGCAGATGACCGTCGCCGAAGTTGAATCCGATCAGCGAGTTGCAGCCGAACTCCGCCTCGCGCACGGTCCGTCGGTCGAGATCGGGGAGGTTCTTCAGCAGCACCGAGAACAGGCCACGGCCCTGGCTGTGCATGGATCGCCAGGCGATCGTCTGCTGCATGGTGATCTCGGCGACAGCCGGCGGGTACCCCATCGCCCGGAGCTGGTCGACCTGGTTCTTCGTCGGGCGGTGCGGCAGCGAGTTCAGCTTCTCCTCAGCACCGGGCGCGAATACCCACAGTGCGGAGGCCCAGTTGCCCGCGTACTGCCGCATCGAGGGCAGGAACGACACCAGGTCGGGGCGCAGGTTGCCGAGGACCGGGAAGAACAGCAGTCCGGCTGCGAGGGCGGCGGCCAGCCAAGGAGAGGACATGTCGCCGACGCCGTAGCCGTCCAGGGCCGGGAAACCGAGGAACAGGAAGACGGTGAGGTAGGCGAACAGCAGGTTCCACTCCAGCGGCACGGCCAGCGGAAACGTGGAGACGATGAAGAAGTGGAAGACGACCATCAGCACCACCGCGGCGAGCGTGAGGCGGTGGTTCGTGGAGAACAGCAGCACCAGCGGGGTGACGATCTCCACGGTCGAACCGCCGACGTGTGCCATGAAGGTCGCGACCTTCGACGGGCGGATGTCCCGGGGGAAGTCGCGATAGTGCAGCCGCTTGATCCATTTCGCCGGGACGCACGGACTGTTGGAGACCATCGGTGATACGACATTGGTGAAGTGGCGCCCGAACTTCGACACCCCGGCGCCGACCCAGACCGCGCAGATCAGCAGCTTGGCCGCGATGATCATGTCGGTGAACGGCAGTACGGCGAAGAACAGCAACGCCGGCAGATACTGCTCACCCCGGGCGGCCAGGAAGATCGTCTTGTCCCGCAGGCCGTTCAGCACATACAGGACGATCGGCACCACCAGCAGAGCCGGGCGCACCAACCCGGAGGTGTTGTGCGGCAGTGCCTCGGTGAGCGAGGCGCTCGGAGTGCCGGGCGTCAGGACGGCCGACAGCAGGGACCCCAGGAAGGCCAGATAGAGAAGGACGTCGCCCACCGTGCGGCGGTCCCCGCGCGTGAACGGCACCCGCTTCCACGGCCGCAACCGGATGGTGCCCGGCCTGGCCCAGAACAGGATCCCGCCGGTCATCGGCTTGAACTTGCCGGCGATCGGGCCCCAGGAGCCCGCGACACCGACGGCCTCCAGAAACACCGTCCAGAGCACCAGCTTCTGGTAGACGACCGGTTCGTCCCACCAGTGCGTGACGTCCCAGAAGGGGCTTGTGCCCGAGGTCCAGGTCGCCAAGGCCGTACCGCCGAGGACGTAGAGGACGAGGACCTTGACGACGTAGGTCGCCGGAATCATCTTCGGTGTGCCGAAGCCGTATTCCACCCAGTGCAGGGACAGCGCCTTCAGCCGCTCCCGAAGCGGTTTTTCCAGAAATATATCTTGCTCGACCGGAGGAAAGTCACCCGTTTTGAAACCCATTACCGCCACCTTTCCCTACGGATTCTCGTTCCCTGTTCTCAGGTGCTTTTCGGGCGCACCGGACCGCACCCGCCAGAATGCACGGGTGAATTGAGGGGTGATTTCTAGGAGTTCGACGTCGACGCGCGGAGGCGTCGTTTGTCGATCTTCCCCACCGGATTTCTCGGCAGCGCATCGGTGACAGTGACCGCCACCGGCACCTTGATCCGGGCCAGCGAGCCGCGGCAGTGTTCGACAAGGTCGTCGGCGGTGAGCGTCGCTCCGGGCAGGAGTACGACGTGCGCGACCGGGACCTCGCCCAGCGTCGGATCGGGTGCCCCGACCACTGCCGCCTCCAGCACCGCCGGATGGGTGTGCAGGACGTTCTCGATCTCCTTGGGGTAGATGTTCTCCCCGCCTCGGATGATCATGTCCTTGATCCGGTCGACCAGCACGAGATAGCCGTCGGTGTCGAAGCGCCCGACGTCGCCGGTGTGCAGCCAGCCGTCGATGACGGTCCTGGCGGTCTCTTCCGGCAGCCCGAGATAGCCGCGCATGACGTTCGGGCCCCGGACCACGACCTCGCCTTCCGACCCTGGGCGGTCCAGCAGGTTGCCCTCGCCGTCCATCACCGCGACCGTCTGTCCGGGCAGTGGCCGCCCGACCGTGCCGGGTTTGCGCAGGCCGGCCGGGGGGTTCAGCGTCGAGGCGCAGGTGCCCTCGGAGAGTCCGTACCCCTCCACGACCGGCACTCCGTACCGCTGCTCGAACCGGGCGATCAGCTCTGCGGGCATCGGTGCCGCCCCGCAGATGGCGCGGCGCAGCGAGGAGGTGTCGGGCCGCACGTCGTCGGCCAGCGCGACCAGCATCGCGTAGATCGCCGGCACTGCGGAGAAATAGGTGGGCCGGGCGCGTTCGACCGAGGCGAAGAAGGTCGAGGCGCTGAAGCGACCGGCAATCGTCGTGCACCCGCCCGCCAGCAGAGGCGACAGCACGCTCACCACGATCCCGTTGACATGGAACAGCGGCAGGACCAGGAGACTGTGGTCGCTGTCGTTCAAACCGACACCGTCGATGATCATTCGGCACATCGCGGCGATGTTGGCATGGTCGAGCATCACGCCCTTCGGGCGGCCCGTGGTCCCGCTCGTGTAGATGATCAGGGCGAGGGAGCCGGACGTGAGCGGGACCGCGTCCGCCGGGTCCGCGTCGTCCCCGGGCTCCGCGTGCGGCACCTCGGACACGTCGAGCGTCCCGACAGGGCGGGAAGCGTCGTCGGTTATCACCGCCTTCGCTCCGGAATCCTCGATCTGATGGCGTGCCTCGGCGTCGGTAAGTCCCGGATTCACGGGCGTGACCGCGGCGCCGAGATTCCAGGCCGCGAACATGAGGACGACGAGCTCCAGGCGATTCGGCAGAATCAGCGCCACCACGTCACCCGCACCGATTCCTCGTATGCGCAGAAATTTCGTCGCGGCCCGCACGCGAGCGAGAAATGCCCGGTTGTTCAGCTGTTCATGATCGTCCGCAATGCAGGGTCCTGTGGGATTCCGGGCGGCCCTGACATCCGGCAGTTCGGCGATGTGCTGCACGTTTCCTCACCATTGAGTCGACCGTGACGGAGGCAGTGAGGAAAAGGTAGGAACGGCACACCCGGCCGGCCATGGGCCGTCGTCCCAGCTCGGAAGGGCGGCTTTGTGCCGCCGTCACAAAGGCACGGGGGTGCTGGGTACCGGTCGGGCCGGAATGCCGAAGGGGAACATGGCGACGAGTCCTGTCGCCGACCCCGGGCTTCCGGTTACCGTCAGCCATGAGCACCGACACGGACCGGACCGTGCGGGATGTCGCCAAGTACATCCAGGCCGATCTCGAGAGCCTCACCACCGAGATGACCTCGATGTTCGTCCACGTCATCCCTGAGTTCCGACACGACGACGCGGTACGGCGGCTCATGGTCGCCAGCACCGCGTCGAACCTGGCGGCCATCCTCGACATGCTGAGCCTGAGCATCTCGTTCGACGACATCACTGTGCCGCCGGCCGCCGCGGAGTACGCACGCCGTTTCGCCCAGCACGACCTGTCGCTGGAGGCACTGCTGCGCGCCTACCGCCTCGGCGAACACATGTTCGCGCAGTGGGTCATGACCTATCTGCGCCGCCTGGAGCTTTCCACCGACGAGGCGCTGGCCACGACCAGCCGGATGACGCTCCTGGTCAACAGCTACATCGACCAGGTCATCGAGGGCCTGATCGACATCTACGAGAACGAACGCAGACGGTGGGACACCCGCTCCGACGCCGCCCGCGCCGCCCAGGTCCGCGCGGTGCTCGACACGGAAGGGCTCGACCTGGTCTCGGCCGAGAAAATGCTCTCGACCTCGCTGCGCGGATGGCATCTGGCCGCCATCATCTGGGCCGAGCCCGGTACACCCGCCCCGGCCGCGGCAGGGCTCCGGGCAAGCGCGGCGATACTGGGCGCGGCAACCGGCAAGGCCCCACTGACGATCTCCACGGACGAACAGACATGCTGGGCGTGGATCTCCTCCGTCGGAAAGCCGGTCCTCGACGTCCACCGGCTCGAAGAGGAACTGGGCAGGCACCCGGTCCTCCGCGTCGCCGTCGGTGACCCGTCTCCCGGACTCGACGGATTCCGGCAGACGTTCCGTGACGCGCAGCGTGCCCGTGACGTCGCAGCCACCGGGGCCGCCCCCGGCCGTGCGCTCTTCCTTCATTCCCAGGTCGGGCTGGCCGGCCTGCTCGTCGACCATCTCGCCGATGTCAGAGCCTGGGCCGGACGCGTGCTCGGCGACCTCATGCGCGACGACGAGGCCACCGTCCGCCTGCGCGAAACCGTGCAGGTCTTCCTCGACGCACGAGGCAGCTTCACCGACGCCGCCGCCAGGATGCACGTCCACAAGAACACCGTCCACTACCGCGTACGCAAGGCCGAGGAGATACTCGGCCACCCTCTCACCGAACACCGTCTGGACATCGAGGTGGCGCTCCTGGCCTGCGCGCAGCTCGGGCTCACGAACGCGCGGGGCGCCTAACCGCACGATCATCGGGCGGGCAGCCGGAGCAGCAGCTCGATCCGGCTACCCACAGCTACCCGACCGAGCGCATGGGGGCCGGGGCCGCCCCCGAAGCAAGGTCCTCCACGCGCACGAGAAGGCCAACCAAGCGTTCGCCCGGCTCGACGCCGAGGAGCCGGAGCGGGCCGAGGACGAAGTGCGGCAGATCGAGAGCCTCAAACAAGCAGGTCCACCTGTCCAGGCCCGTGCGAAGGCCCTACATGATGGCCACCTGGACATGGGGGCGCCCTCAGCTGAGAGCGCGCTCACCCAAGCGCGCGAGAGCGGTTCGGAACTGGCCCACCCCGATGGAACAGTGGTTGTCAGGGGCGGGCGCGACACCGACGTGCGCTGGTGGACCTGGGCCGGCTACCGGGCCAACGCCGCCCTGGCCGCCACACTCATCACGATCGCCGATCCCCACCAGAGGCCAACGGACACGCGCATCCGCCTTCGCGAGGACGTGACATCCGGAGAATGGCGGAAGGCCGTTTCGGAGGCCGCCGGTCAGCTGTGCCTTCGTGAACTGGCTCAGACTCGTGCGTCTCGCTGCTGGACTTCCTTGAGAACTCCGGCCACCGTCGCGAAGTCGTTGTCCACGTGGAGAACGGTGTGCCCATGGTGCACAGCTGTCGCACACACCAACAGGTCGATCGCTCCAGCCACCCGATGCTGGCCCCTCTGGGTCAGTTTGTACTGGGCGGAGTCGACCCAACGCCAGGCGTTCTTCGGAACCGGAGAGAGCAGACAGAGGGCGTCCAGTTCCTCGGCCAGCTCATCTCGGTGAGACGGGCTGGTCGCCGAGTAAAGGAATTCGGCCCGCGTCGGCTCGCAGAGGTGGAACACCCCGGCCGCGATGTGTCCCTCCCAGGGACGCAACGCACCTGGGGTACGGAACAGATGCCACAGAGCCGAGGTGTCGACCAGATACGTGATCACTCGAAGGCCTCGCGCCGCGCACGCTTCTCGGCTTCATGCGCCGCCGCGGCCTGCTCGAACTCGCCGCGCTCACCTCGCGCGGCCAACTTCTCCGCGGCCTCAAGCCTCCTGATCCGTGCCACGTAGTCCCGAAGCGCCGCGTTGACGGTCTCCTTCTTCGTCGTGGCACCCATGAGCCGCATGGCCTCGGCCAGCGCCTCGTCGTCGAGATCAATCTGTGTGACGGACATCGGGCACCTCCAACATCCACGATGTATGCAACCAAGATACATAACCAACATCGAGCGCGGCCATCGATCACAAACAGACCACACGAGGGAGGCGCGCCGGGCGTCATGGGCCCGCTCTTCACTGCGGGGCGAGCCGTCGGGGGCTTGCCCGACACCGACTCGAAATACACCATAAGCACCACGCCCGACTTCACCGGAATCGGCGCCCAGAATCTGTTCAGACGATCATGAAATCGTGAGCGACTCAGGGTCGCCAGGCCCCTCATGCTCTCGCCCCGACCAGGAAAGTGCCTGCCCGGAACGGTTCTTCTCGCACAGCGAATGGTGGGGCGGGTGGCACTCGAACCCACGGCCGACGGATTATGAGTCCGCCGGGGATCTTGGCGGCACTTGCCGAGCAACGCTCATCTTGGCCGATTTCCCAGGTCAAGCGTGCTGATTCGCGTCAGTCCTGTGTGGCGCTTGTCTATGTGTTCCCGTCCTTGTGACCCCTCAATGGCCCCTGGGGTCGATGGGTTGGACGCTCACCACAGAAGCAGCCGTGTTCGCCGGTTCAGCCAAGGGGATTGAACCCTCACACAGCGGATTCCCATTCCAACGCGGCGATGCTCCGTCCCTGGTCCCGGGATGGAGCATCGCCCCTGACGCGCTCCCACTCCGTGTCCACGGCTGAGCGTCTACCCGCGGATGACGCGCAGCGCGTGCGTGACCGCAGCGGCCATCGCCCGGCGTGCCGCCTTCAGCGCGGGGCGCGGATCGACCACCGTGGCGTCCGCCGCCAGGGTCCCCCGGACGGCTTCGGTGAACGCGACGTTCAGCGCGGTCCCGATGTTTATCTTCACCATGCCGCCCGCCACGGCACGCCGCAGCTCCGCGTCCGGGACTCCGGTCGAGCCGTGAAGCACCAAGGGCACCGGAACCGTCGCCGCCAGCCGGACGATCAGGTCGTGGTCCAGCCGAGCGGTCCGGGTGGTCATCGCGTGCGCGCTCCCGACGGCCACCGCCAGCGCGTCCACCCCGGTCGCGGCCACGAACTCGCGGGCCTGACCGGGGTCTGTACGGACGCCCGGCGCGTGTACCCCGTCCTTGCCGCCGATCTCGCCCAGCTCGGCCTCCAGCCAGAGGTTCCTGGCGTGTGCCCAGGCCGCCGCGGCACGCGTGGCCGCGACGTTGGCGGCGTGCGGCAGCGCCGAGGCGTCGAACATGACGGAACCGAAGCCGCAGTCGGCGGCGCGATGCAGCAGCTCCTCGTCCGTGACGTGGTCCAGGTGCAGGGCGACCGGCACCCCGGCCGCTTCGGCCACCGCAGCCGTGGTCCGGGCGATCGGTTCGAGTCTGCCCCCGTGGAACCGCACCGCGTTCTCGCTGATCTGGCAGATCACCGGGGAGCCCGCGGCTTCCGCGCCCTCGGCGACCGCTTCGGCGTGCTCCAGGGTGATCACGTTGAAGGCGCCGACGGCGTGTCCGCCGCGGCGGGCGGAACGGACCAGTTCGGCGGTGGGGACCAGAGGCATGGGAAACTGCCGATCTCTCATGGGTGAACATTCGCGTTGCGTGAATTTGCTCGATTGAGGGCCATAAAATGCCCAAAGACGCCATGGCTTTTCATGGCTTCGCACACAGGCGCCCGGTCCGGCGCGTGTATCTCGGCGCGCGTGCACCCGCGCTCGCCACCGACAGGGAGCGACGAACATGGTGGCACCGCAGGCCAGGTGGAGCGCGCTGCTGGAGTTGCTGACCCGGGACGGGCGCATCGACGTGGAGACGGCGGCCGCCGAGCTGGGGGTCTCCGCCGCCACCATCCGGCGCGACCTGGACGAGCTGGCCCGGCAGCAGATGGTCACGCGTACGCACGGCGGAGCGGTGATCAACGCGATCGCGTACGACCTCCCGCTCCGCTACAAGGCCGCCCGTAACGCCCCGGAGAAGGAGCGCATCGCCCATGCGGCCGCCGGCCTGGTGAAGGCCGGCGCCGTGGTGGGGCTGAACGGGGGCACGACCACCACCGAGGTGGCCCGCGCGCTGGCTACCCGCGCGGACCTGAGCTCCGGCGGCGCGGAGACCGCCGTCACCGTCGTCACCAACGCGCTGAACATCGCCAACGAGCTGGTCGTACGACGTCACGTCAAGCTCGTGGTGACCGGCGGGGTGGCCCGCCCGGCGTCGTACGAGCTGATCGGACCGCTGGCCACCGAGCTCCTGACCGAGATCGCGCTGGACCAGGTCTTCCTCGGTGTGGACGCCATCGACGTGACCCACGGGGCAACCGCGCAGCACGAGGGCGAGGCGAGCATAAACCGGGCGCTCGCCCGCCGCGCCCAGCAGGTCGTCGTGGTCGCCGACTCCTCCAAGCTGGCCCGGCGGGCCTTCGCCCGGATCTGCCCGGTGACGGACATTCATGTGCTTGTGACGGACAAGGCCGCGTCCGACGCGCTCACCGAGCCGTTCAAGGCGGCCGGTGTGGAGGTGATCCGCTCCTGACGCGGCCGTACGCCCCATTGTCTCGGCCGTCCCATCCGTCTCGGCCGTCTCATCCTCTGACCCCGCCGGCGGTCAGACCGCTGATGAGGTAACGCTCCACGAAGACGAAGAGGATCACCACGGGCACGATCGCGACCAGCGAGGTCGCGAAGAGGTACTGCCACTGCTCGTGGTAGGCGGTGACGAAGCCGGGGATGGCCCGGGTCAGGGTCATGCGGTTGCCGGACGAGGTGACGGTGAGGGCGACGACGTACTCGTTCCACGCGCCGATGAAGGTGTAGACGAGCGCGGTCACCACACCCGGGAGCGCGAGCGGCAGGGTGATACGGGTCAGGGCGCCGAACCGCCCGGTGCCGTCGAGCCAGGCGGCCTCCTCCAGTTCCTTCGGGATGCTCGCGAAGTAAGCGTTGAGGATCCAGATGCAGAACGGAAGGTTGAAGGCCGCGTTGACGAGGATGAGGCCCTCGGCGGTGTCGGTCAGGTCGAGACCGACCATCTCCCGGTAGATGCCGACCAGCAGCGCGGTCGGCGCGAACATCTGGGTGACCAGCACCAGCAGCAGGAACGCCTTCCGTCCCCGGAACCGGTGCCTGGCCGTGAAGTACGCGGCGGGCAGCGCGGCGGCCAGCGTGAGCAACGTCGCCGCCCCCGCCACGTACAGGGAGAACAGCAGCGCGTCGGTGACCGGCGGGTCGGTGAGTTTCCACACGGCCGAGAAGTTGGACCACTCCCACCGGCCGGGCAGATAGGACGGCGGGGACTCCATCAGTTCGGAGGTGGGCCGCAGGGCGGTGAGCAGCATCTCGGCGTACGGCGCGAGGAAGGCGAGTGCGACGAGCCACCCCACGGCGGTGAGCAGGACGGTACGCAGCCTCATCCGGTCTCCTCCCGCGGGTTGACGATGCGCAGGTACACCAGCACGACCGCCAGGATCAGCACGAAGTTGACGACAGCCATGGCGGCCGACTCCCCCACGGCCTGGTTGTCGAAGGCGAGTTTGTAGAGGTAGGTGGTGGTCGTGTCGGTGGCGAAGCCGGGGCCGCCACGCGTCATGGCCCAGATGACGGGGAACGAGTTGAACACGTTGATCACGTTGATGATCGCGGCGACGAGCAGCGACGGCCGCAGCAGCGGAAGGGTGATCGACAGGTAGGCGCGCAGCGGTCCGGCACCGTCCACCCGGGCCGCCTCGTACACCTCGGCCGGGATGCCCTGCAGACCGGCCAGCAGGACGAACGAGGTGAACGGCAGCGACACGAACACCGCGACGCCCATCATGGCGGCGAACGCCTGACCAGGGTGGGCCAGCCAGTTGACGGGCGCGTCCAGGACGCCCAGGTCCATGAGGACTCGGTTGACCACGCCGTAGAAGTAGTTGAGCATCCAGCGCCAGATGAGTGCCGTCATCAGTACGGACGCCGCCCACGGCACGATCAGCGCCCAGCGCACCAGCCGGCGCCCCGGGAAACGGGAGTCGAGCAGCTGGGAGAGGCCGAGGGAGAGCAGGACGGTGACCGTGACCACCCCGACGACCCAGATCAGGGTGCGCAGCAGTACTCCGGGCAGGTCGTCCTCGGCGAACAGGTCGGTGTAGTTGCGCAGACCCGCGAAGCCCTGGGACAGGCCGGTGGAGCTGACCCGGGTCAGGGAGGTGCGGACCATCTCCACCACCGGCCAGACGACCATGGCCAGGATGAGCGCGGTCGCGGGGCCGAGCCAGAGCAGCGGCTCCCAGGCTCGCAGGCGCCCTCGCCTGCGGGGGCGGCACGGTGGCGGCGGTACCGGCGCCGCCGGGGCCTTGTCGGTTCCCGCCCCGGCCGCGCCAGTGGTGACGTCGTGGACGGTCACCGCGTCAGCTTCCCTTCTGCGCGGTCCGCTGTATCTCGCCGAGGACCTTCGCCGGATCGCCGCCCGCGACGGCGCTGCCGATGCGCTGCTTCACGGCGCCGTCGACGGCGGCCCAGGCGGGATCGTCGGTGGGGGCGAACTCCGCGTCGGGCAGGGCGTCGACGAACGGCTTGTAGTACGCGGCGTTCCGGCTGTCCGAACTGAGCGCGTCCCCGGCGGACTTGGTGACCGGCAGGAAGCCCTCGGTGGAGACGAACTTCGCCGCGTTCTTCTTCTCGTAGAAGAAGTCGAGGAACTTCTTCACCGCCGGCTTGTCCGCCCCGCCGTTCTTCTTGAACGCGACGAGGTAGTCCTGGACTCCGAGGGTCTTGTGGGTGGTGCCGTCCTCGCTCGGCAGCGCCGCGACACCGTAGTTCAGCTTGGCATTGACCGGGTCGATGAAGCCCTTGCGCAGGAAGACCGCGCCGTTGAGCATGCCGATCCGGCCCTGCGCGAACTCGTTGAAGACGTCCTTGCGGTCGGTCGTCTCCGGGTTGGGCTGAGTGACCCCTTCCTTCGTGAGTTTCCGCAGGTAGGCGAGGGTGTCGATGTTGGCCTGCTGGTCGATCGCCCACGCGCCTGAGGCGTCCGTCCAGCCGCCGCCGTTGTTCATCGCCCAGATCTGGAACTCGGCCTGGGCCTCCTCGGCCCCCAGCGGTAATCCGAGGCCGATGTAACCGGCCTTCTTGATCTTCTTGGCGTCGGCCTCGGCCTCGGCCCAGGTGGTGGGGGGCTGGGAGATGTTCGCCTTGGCGAAGATGTCCTTGTTGTAGAAGAACAGCCGCGCGCTGGAGATGAACGGCAGTCCGTACTGGGCACCCTTGTACTCGGCGTTCCCCTTGAACACCGGGAGGAA
Source organism: Streptomyces sp. NPDC051987 (assembly GCF_040680735.1). Taxonomy (NCBI): domain Bacteria; kingdom Bacillati; phylum Actinomycetota; class Actinomycetes; order Kitasatosporales; family Streptomycetaceae; genus Streptomyces; species Streptomyces sp. NPDC051987. The sequence goes on from NZ_JBFAXI010000019.1 coordinate 86,058, forward strand.
GTCGGCGAGCACCTGCGGCGAGACGACGTCCTTCGCCTGGTACACCAGGCCGTCCCGGGCGAAGTCGGCGAACTTGTTGTAGTTGAGGATGTCGGGCTCCTGCCTGGTCTGGACGTACGTCTTGACCTTGGAGTCCATCTGCTCCCAGTCGACGACCTCGAGGTTCACCCGGTAGCCGGGGTTCGCGGCCTCGAACTCCTTGATGAGCGCCTTCCAGTAGGGCTCGGTGTCGTCGTCGTACTTCGCCGCGACGAACCTGATCGTCTTGCCGTCGGACCCGCCGCTGTCGGACGCGCTGCCCTTGCCGCATCCGGCGACGGTCAGGGCCAGGGCCAGGCCCCCGGCGACGCCCACGAGGTGCCGTCTCACGGTGTACCTCCTCTGTGCGCAGTGATGCACGTGACCATGTCCAGTCCCGTGCTTGTTTATGCGCGATCAGCAGTGCTATCAATCATTAACAATCATCATGCGCAACAATTCACGCACGGTGTCAAGGGCCGCCGGATCACGTATCGGTCACGCCGTGCGCCCGAGACGGGAGATCATCCGATGAGTCAGACCGAGATCGAGATCGGCACGCAGCCCGAGTGCTGGGAGCGGGCCGTCGCCCTGGCACACCGTCAGGACGGCCCCGCCGCGGCGCTGCCCCGGCCTGGCGAGCGGGTGGCCGTCGTCGGCTGCGGGACGTCCTGGTTCATCGCCCAGGCGTACGCGGTACTGCGCGAGTCGGGCGGCCAGGGAGAGACCGACGCCTTCCCCGCCTCGGAGATGCCGGCGGGGCGGCCCTACGACCGGGTGGTCGCGCTGACCCGCTCCGGCACCACGACGGAGGTGCTGGAGCTGCTCGGCCGACTGCACGGAAGGGCCGCGACGACCGCAGTCACCGCCGATCCGCGGACCCCGGTGATGCAACTGGCGGACGCCACCGTGGTACTCGACTTCGCCGACGAGACCTCGGTGGTCCAGACCCGGTTCGCAAGCACCGAACTGGCGCTCCTGCGAGCCCACTTGGGTGAGGACCTGGAACATCTGCCGGAGCAGGGGCACGCCGCGCTGGCGGAACCGCTGCCGACCTGGCTCACGACGGCGGAGCAGTTCACGTTTCTGGGGCGCGGCTGGGCGTACGGGATCGCCCAGGAGGCCGCGCTGAAGATGCGCGAGGCGGCCGGCGCCTGGACGGAGGCCTACCCGGTGATGGAGTACCGGCACGGCCCCATCAGCATCACCGGACCGGGCCGGGTGGCGTGGTGGTTCGGAGACCCGGCGGCCGTGCCGTCCGGCCTGGCCGCCGAGATCGCCCGCACGGGCGGGCGGTTGGTGGCACTCGGCCGTGACCCCCTGGCGGACCTGGTCGTGGTGCAGCGACTGGCCGTCGCCCTCGGGTCGGCACGCGGCCTCGACCCGGACAACCCGCGCCATCTGACCCGCTCCGTGATCCTCACCTGACGCTCGTTCACACAGATTTTACGAACCGCTCCCACCGGCCGCCGGGCTCGTCGCATCGCTTACACGGGCCCGGCGGCCGTCCGCCACCAGCGGCGCAGCCGCTCCGTGCCACCCATCGGATGTCTTCCCGAACCCTGTGCACCGCCTGTTGACACGTGAGACACCACGCAAGAACATGAGCGAAATCGCTCTGAATCTTGCATCAGCGTTCATTCATATGCAGTGCCCTTGAGCATGCTGCGCCGTCTGTACATCGGGCCGTCGGCACGTCGCTCGGCCCGCACGCCCACACCCCCCACGATGCACGACACATCGCCGCTCCACCGAGCCACCGTCCTGTCCGACAGGAGGACACGAGTGCATGCCCGACTGAGCAGCCCCGGCGGCATCCTGACCGCCACCGCCCTGACCACCGCCCTACTGACGCCCGGTGTCAGCCCGGCGGCCGCGGTGGTCGGCACGGAGACGGCCACGGCCACAGCCCGCCCCGCCGCTGCCGCCGCCACCGCGCCGAAGGTGACCCGGGGCAAGGACGCCGTCATCGTGTCCGTGCCGGCCACCGCTGACGCCGCCGGCTACACCCTCGACGTGGCCACCGCCGAGCTGTCGCTCACCACGCGCCGCGCCGGCACGACCGTGCTCGCCACCGCCTCCGGCGACACCGGCGCCCTCCGCTTCACCTCGTCCGACGGCACCTGGCAGCACACCACCGACGTCACCGCCTGGACCTGGAAGAACGGCGTCCTGACGGTCACCGCCGACACCACACTCACAGGGACCACCGTGAAGGCCCGGATCACCCCGAAGGCCGACCGCTACCAACTCGACTGGGAGGTCAATGGCGTCGACAGCCCGAAGCAGCTCGGCCTCGCCTACGACCTGAAGTCGGCGGGCCACTGGTACGGACACGGCGAGGCCGAGACCCCGGTCGGCGGCCCCGGCACCGACCAGCCGTGGCCGCTGGACAGCGGGCAGGTGGAGCACAGCGGCTTCGGCCCGGCGTCGTACAACATGATCGACCCGTTCTGGTACACGTCCTCGTCGACGGGGCTCAGGGTCGACACCGGCGACACCATGAACGTCGACATCAACGCCGGCAAGGACGGCCTCGGCCGCTTCACCGTCGACTCCGCCGACACCTACAGGGCCACCGTCTTCGTCGAGTCGACGCCCCGCGCGGTCTACCGCGACTACATCGGCATCGTCGGCAAGCCGAAGCAGAGCGATGCCACTTACGAGCAGTACGCGAAGCCGCTGTGGAACTCCTGGGCGCAGTTCTACACCAAGGTCGACCAGCAGAAACTCCTCAACTACGCCACCGAGTTGCACGAGAACGGCCTCGACGGGCACACCATCCAGCTGGACGACAGGTGGGAGTCCGAGTACGGCAACCTCACCTTCGACCCCACCACCTTCCCCGACCCGAAGGCCATGTCGGACAAGATCCACGCGATGGGGTTCGACTTCGGCATCTGGGTCACCCTCTGGATCAACCTGGACTCGGACAACTACCAGTACGCCGCCGACCACGGCTATCTCCTCAAGGACGCCGCCGACCCCGCCAAACCCTGCCAGGTGACCTGGTGGAACGGCACCGCCGGGATCGTGGACCTCGCCAACCCCGACGCCAAGGCCTGGTACGAGGACAACCTGAAGAAGCTCATGGACGCCTATGGCATCGACGGCCTGAAGTTCGACACCCGCTTCTTCGACGAGAAGTGCGCCCCGCGCGACGGCTACCAGGCCACCGACTACCAGAAGCTCGGCACCGAACTCGCCGACGAGTACGACCTCCAGGGCGCCGGCATCCGGGTCCACTGGAGCTCCACCGCCCACCAGGCCGGTTTCGTCACCCGGCAGGTCGACAAGGGCACGGGCTGGGAGTCGCTGAAGGCGTCGGCCGGCCAGAACCTGGCGATCTCCACCATCGGCTATCCGTTCGTCGAGTCGGACATGATCGGCGGCTCCGGCGGCCAGCCCGCCCCGAGCAAGAACGTCCTGATCCGGTGGGCCCAGTCGGCCTCGCTCATGCCACTGATGTACTCCTCCACCTCACCCGTGGAGACCACCGACGTCACCACCGGCCAGAAGGTGACCTACGACCGGCAGACCGTCGATCTGTACGCGGCGGCCGTCAAGGCGCACGAGCGGCTCGCCCCGTACATCTGGGACCAGGTCCAGGCGACCCTGAAGACCGGCGACCCCATCATGCGCCCGCTGTTCTTCGACTTCCCGAAGGACCGGGCGAGTTACACGGTGAGCGACGAGTGGATGCTGGGCCCCGCCGTACTGGCCGCCCCCGTGCTCGCCGCCGGCACGACCCGCACGGTCCACCTGCCGTCCGGCACCTGGTACGACGTCAACCACGGCACGCTCCTGCACGGCCCGGCGACTCTCAAGGGCTATGCCGCTCCCCTCGGTGTGACCCCCGCGTTCGTACGGCTCGGCGCCAAGGGAGCCCTGAAGGCGATCAGGGCGCTCAAGCGCGACGACGTCCCGGCCGCGTCCGTCCTGCTCACCCCGGACGCACCGAGCACCGGCATCGGCGCGCCCTTCGAGGTCACGTCGACCGCGACCAACTGGAGCAGCCACGCCATCAGCGGCGTCGCCGCCGCCCTCGGCGTTCCCACCGGCTGGACAGCCACCACCACCAAGTCCACCGCCAGGAGCCTGGCCCCCGGTGCCTCGCTCACCACCACCTGGCAGGTCACCCCGCCCGCCGACGCCAAGTGGGGCAGCCACGACCTGACGGGCACGGTGACCTACGACCGTACGGCCGAGGTCGACGCCACCGTCCAGGCCACCGTGGAACCGACACCGGGCAGCGTCTCGGAGCCGTACCGGACGACGCAGACGACCGACGACGCCCAATACGCCCAGGGCGGCCACCAGTTCGCTATCTGGGCGGGCGGGCAGGACCTGTCCGGCTGGAAGGACGAGAAGGGCGCCGTCTACTTGCCAGACTCCGCCGGTGAACAGGCCACCGTCCAGACCGAGTTGGTCTCCCAGACCGGAACGACCCCGGCCGGCAAGGCTGGTATCGCCCTCGCCGACGACCTGACCGCCCCGGCCAAGGGCGGCTACGCGGTGCTCACCATGTCCAACACCTACGGCCTGGAGTTCCTGACCGACAGCAACGGCGACGGTGTCCTCGACACCTGGGCCGGCGGCGGATCCACCTACCACCCCGCCTACCTGAAGCTCGTGCGCGACGGCACCACCTACACCGCCTACGCCAGCGAGGACGGCTCCGCCTGGACCACCGTCGGCACCGCCGACGTGCCCTCGGCGTCCGGCACCGAGGACGCCGGCATGGTCGCCAGCGCGGTCAACGCGTACTACCCCGGCGAGACGCTCCAAGCGGTCTTCGACGGTTTCTCCGTCACCTCCTGAGAGGGCCCCGATCACCATGGCACGCATTCCCCTGGTCGCCGCTGCCGCGTTCGTCGCCGGAGTCGTCGTGGCCGCGACCACGACAGCCGTCGCCGGCTCCGGCGGCAGCAGCAGCGACGCCAACTCCCGACAGACCACCACCTGGCTGACCGTCAAGGTCGCCGATGCCATGGGCACCAGGAACACCATCACCTGGGTGCCCACCGGTTCCTTCGCCTCCTCCGCCGAGGTACGGGTCCCCCGCTACCCGACCACCGCCATACAGGGCAAGGACACCAAGGACCTCGCCCTGTCCGCCGTCCGCAACGAGCAGGTGTCCGCGCAGCTCGCCATCGCCTCCGGGCACCCCCTGCGCGACGTGAAGGCGAGCGTAGGCGACCTCACCGGACCCGGCGGGGCTCGGATCTCCGGCCGGAGCACCCAGGTGCGGTTCGTGAAGTACGTACCCGTGCAGCGTTCGAAGAGCGAGATGGACTGGTCGGCCACCATCGACCAGGTCAGCTCCGCGACCGAGGTCTCCGGCGACCGGAACCCGGACGTGGTCGGTGACCCCCTGGCGGAGGGCACCTCGGTCGACGTGCCCGCTTATGCGGCGCAGCCGCTCTGGTTCACCTTCCACATCCCGAAGACCGCGAAGCCCGGCACCTACACCGGCGCCGTGACGGTCACCGCCGACGACGGCACGAAGGTCACCTACCCGCTCTCGGTCCAGGTCGCCGACGCCGCCGTGCCTGACCCGAAGGACTACAGCTTCTTCCTCGACGTCTGGGCCCAGCCCGAGACCATGGCCCTGAACAGCGGGGTGGAACTCTGGTCGGACGACCACTGGAAGCTGATCGAGGCCTACGACAGGGACCTGGCGAGCCGCGGCCAGAAGGTCATCAACACCACGATCGTCGACAACCCCTGGCACCACCAGTGGTCGCTGGGCACCCGCCAGTCGCAGACCGCCACCCCGTACTCCAGCATGGTCGCCTGGAAGTGGGACGGCAGCCGGTTCTCCTTCGACTTCTCGCGCTGGGACAAGTACGTCCGCACGGCGCTGAAGGCGGGCCTCGGACCGGACATCGGAGCCTTCTCGATGCTCGCCTTCCAGGACGGCGAACACCTCACCTACACCGACACCCGCACTGGCAGGACCGTCTACGAGAACGTCGACCTGGACGGCGACCGCTGGCGCGAGGCGTGGGGCGCCTTCCTGCCCGCCTTCGAGCAGCACGTCACGGCGAAAGGCTGGCTGGACCACACCTGGCTGTCCTTCGACGAACGGCCGGTGGGCACCATGACGGTGGTGAAGGACTTCGTCCACGAGGTCGCCCCGGCCTTCGACGACCGTATCTCGGTGGCCGGCTCGGTCAGCGACGAGAGCCTCGCCTCGGACCTGTCCGTCAGCTGGGACACCATCGACCAGATGACGGCCGAGACGGCCGAGGAGCGCCGCAGGGCCGGCAAGATCACCACCTTCTACGTCTACGGCGCGCCCGCCCACCCCAACACGCTGTCCTACTCCCCCGCGGTCGAGGCCCGGATGCTCCCGTGGATCGCCGCGCAACGCCACCTCGACGGCTTCCTGCGCTGGTCGTACAACAGCTGGACCGCCGACCCCTTCACCCAGCCCGTCCACATCTTCAGCCAGGGGGACGAGTACCTGGTCTACCCCGGCAAGAACGGCCCGATGTCCAGCATCCGCTGGGAGCAGCTCAAGGAGGGCATCGAGGACTTCGAGCTCGTCGACGAGCTGCGGAAGAAGGAGGTCGACGACAAGGACAGCGCGGCCCTGACCGACGCCCTCACGACGGCGACGCGCGGACTGGACGGCCGCACGAAGGACGTCACCGACATCGAGGCGGCGCGGACGGCCGTCGTGAAGGCGCTGACGTCATGAGCGGACGCAGACGCCTGCACACCGCGCTGGCCTGGGCGCTGGCCACCGTCATGGCCCTCCCCCTCACCGCCGCACTGCCGTCGGTCCCGGCGGCTCGGGCGGCCACGCAGACCGCCCCGACGGTCCATCGGATCGCCTACGACAAGTACTCCGTCACCATCGACGGCAAACGGGTCCTGCTGTGGTCCGGCGAGTTCCACTACTGGCGCCTGCCCAGCCCCGGCCTGTGGCGGGACGTGCTGCAGAAGATGAAGGCGAGCGGCATGAACGCCGTCTCGATCTACTTCGACTGGGCCTACCACTCACCGACGAAGGGCCAGTACGACTTCACCGGCATCCGCGACGTCGACACGCTCCTCGACATGGCCCAGGAGGCCGGGCTCTACGTCATCGCCCGCCCGGGCCCCTACATCAACGCCGAGACGGACGGCGGCGGCTTCCCCGGCTGGCTGCTCACCCAGAAGGCCCGGGCCCGCTCGACCGACCCCGCGTACCTGGACGCGGCCCGCGAGTGGCTGCGGCACATCGACGCGATCCTCGCCCGCCACCAGGTCAGCAACGGGACCGGGCCGGTGCTGCTCTACCAGGTGGAGAACGAACTGTACGACCCGGACGGCCGGGAGTACGTAGTCGACCTGAGCAGACAGGCACGGTCCGACGGGATCACCGTGCCACTGGTCGGCAACGAGCCGGAGCCGCAGTACGCGGGCGGCGAGGGACTCGACTTCGTCGGCACGCTGGACCAGTACAACACCTTCTGCAAGGGCCAGTGGTGGGTCCCCGAGCTGACCCGGCCCGACGGCACCAAGCCGCTGGCAGTCCTGGAGGCGGGCACCGGCTGGTTCCAGACCTGGGGCGACACCGGGTACGACACCTGCCGCAAGACGGTCGGTCCCGCCTACCAGAAGATCGTCAACAAGGCCGAGATCATGCAGGGCACGACGATCGAGAACCTGTACATGGCCTACGGCGGCACCAACTGGGGATGGCTCGCCGACCCCCGGCAGGTCTACACGTCGTACGACTACGGGGCACCGATCACCGAGGCCCGGCAGACCGGCGCCGACTACGACGAACTCAAACGGCAGGGCCTCTTCTACACCACCACCGCCCCGCTCACCGAGACCGGACCCGCCACGGCACCCGCCCCCTCCGACCCCGACGTGAGCGTCACGGCCCGCGCCAACCCGGACACCGGGACCCGGTTCCTCTACCTCCGGCACACCGACGCGATGTCCGCGACCGACACGACCACCACGCTCAACTGGCCGACGCCGGACGGCGATTACCCGGTGAGCGTGCGGCTGCACGGGCAGACCGGCAAGATCCTCGTCGCCGGATACGACCTCGGCGGACAGCGCCTCGTCTACTCCACCAGCGAACTGATGACCAGCACGAGAGCCGGCGCGAAGGACGTCGCCGTGCTGTACGGCGGCGACGGCGACCCGGGACAGACCGTGCTGCGCTACTCCGCGAAACCCCGCGTGACGGTGCTGGACGGCAAGGCCGAGGCCACCTGGGACGCCGGCCGCGGCGACCTCAGGCTCGACTACACGCACGCCGGCCTCACCCGGGTGCTCGTCCACGGCGGCGGCCGACCCGACCTTCTCCTGCTCATCGGCACCGACGACCAGGCGGCCGGCTTCTGGCGGCCGGACGGCTCGACGCTCGTGCGGGGCACGGAACTGGTCCGCACGTCGGCCGTGCACGGCGACACCCTCACACTGACCGGCGACGCCGCGCGCACGGGCCCGCTGGAGGCCTTCGCCTCCCCCGCCGTCCGGCACGTCACCTGGAACGGCAGCCCCGTCGCCGTCCGCCGCACCGCGTCCGGCAGCCTGCTCGGCTCCGTACCAGGCCCCAAGGACGTCACCCTGCCCGCGCTCACCCACTGGAAGAAGTCCGCCGGGACCCCGGAGGCCTCCGTCGGCTTCGACGACTCCTCCTGGACGTACGCCGACAGACCGACCACCGACAACCCGACCCGGCCCGGCACCCTGCCCGTCCTGTACCAGGACGAGTACGGCTACCACTACGGCTACGTCTGGTACCGCGGCCACTTCACGGCGACCGGCACCGAGAAGTCCCTCTCCCTCACCGCCTACGCGACCAACCCCGACACCTCCTCGCAGGCGGTCGGTGTGTACTCGGTGTGGATCAACGGAGAGTTCGCCGGGACGAGTCAGACCGGCCGGCACACCTTCCCGCTCGACAGCGGTCTGTTACGCAAGGGCGCCGACAACGTCGTCTCCGTCCTGGTCGGCACGATGGGCCACAACGAGGACTTCGACTACGCCGGCGACGACCACAAGCAACCCCGCGGCCTGACCACCGCCTACCTCTCCGGCTCCGACGCCCAGATCACCTGGCGGATCCAGGGCGCCCGCGGCGGCGAGCAGCCGGTGGACACCGCCCGCGGCGGCATGAACACCGGCGGCCTGTACGGCGAGCGGTCCGGCTGGATGCTCCCCGGCTATCCGGACCGTGACTGGACCGCCGTCGGCCTTCCCTCCTCCGACCGCACCCCGGGCATCGCCTGGTACCGCACGACGTTCACCAGCCGGCTGCCCAAGGGCCAGGACGTCTCGGTCGGCGTCACGATCGACGACGCCGCCGACCGGAACTACCGGGCGCTGATCTACGTCAACGGCTGGCTGATGGGCCAGTACGTCAACGACACCGGCCCGCAGCACACCTTCCCCGTCCCGAACGGCATCCTGCGCGCCGACGGCCGCAACACCATCGCCATCGCCTCCTGGAACGAGGACGGCACCACCGGTGGGCTCGGCAAAGTGAGCCTGACCGAACTCGGCGACGTCACCTCCTCCCTGAAGGTCCCCGACGTCCGGGCACCCGGCTACGACCTCGCCGTCTACGCCGCCCCGGTCACCCCGGCCACGGTCACGCTCGACTCCCCCGACACGGTCGAGCCGGGCCGCACCTACCGGGTCACCGCCACCGTCGCCGTGCCCCGCACCGGCAGTGCGCTGCACGGCACCGCCCTGGGCCTCGGCCTTCCCGACGGCTGGACGGCGGATCCGGACGGCCCGGCCGGGACCGGCACCGTCCGACCGGGGGCCACCGCCACCGCGGCCTGGCAGGTCACCGTTCCGGCGTCCCAGCCGACCGGCGCCACCCTCGTCCTGAAGGCGAGAGCCGCCTTCGACGGCGGCTCGGTCACCGGTGAGCGGGTGCTGGCCGCCCAGCCGCCACCTCTGACGGCGGGCGAACACCACATCAGCGACCTGCCCTTCCAGTCGAGCAGCAACGGCTGGGGACCGGTCGAACGCGACCAGTCCAACGGGGAGAACGGACAGGGCGACGGTCTGCCGCTGCGGCTGCACGACGTCACCTACGCCAAGGGCCTCGGCACGCACGCCGCCAGCGCCGTCCAGGTCTGGCTCGGCGGCACCTGCACCGCCTTCCACGCCGACCTGGGCCTGGACCAGGAGACGTACGGCCGCTCGGACGGCCCCGCGACCGTCGCCTACACCGTCCTCGCCGACGGCGTCCCGGTGTACGAGAGCGGGACCGTGGACCGCGACACCCCGACGAAGACGATCGACGTTGCCGTCACCGGCGCCCGGCGGCTCGAACTCGACGTCTCGGACGCCGGTGACGGCAACGCACTCGACCACGCCGACTGGGCCGACGCGAAGGTGACCTGCACGGGAGGTCCGGCATGAGGTGGTCCTCGTGGCCCCGCGCCCTGGCCGCGGCCGTCCTGCTCGCGCTGCTGCCCGTACCGGCCCATGCCGAGGGCCGGCCCGGCTGGACCGGCACCTGGGCCACCGCCCAGCATGCCTCGTACGACCCGGGCACCTCGGAGGTGACCGTGCGTATCCCCGTCCACGTCAGCGCGGGCGGAACGAGCGTACGGATCCGGCTGACCAACGGCTTCACCACCGACGCACTGACGATCGGTCATGCCACCGTCGGACGACGGGCGGGCGGGGCCGACGTCGTCGCGCCCCGGCCGCTGTCCTTCGCGGGCAAGGGCCGGTTGACGATTCCGGCCGGCGGGCAGGCGACGAGCGATCCAGTCCGGCTGACCGTACCGGCGGGCCGTGACCTCGTGGTCAGCCTGTACTTCCCCGGCCGGCTGACCCACGTCAGCCAGCACTGGTACGGGCTGCAGACCGTGTACTGGACATCGGACGGCGGCGGCGACCATGCCGCCGACCGGGCCGGGGGCGCGTTCTCGGTGGCCGACTCCACCTTCCCGTTCCTGACCGGAGTCGACGTGCGCGGTGGTCCGGCGCGGGGCGCGGTGGTCGCGCTCGGAGACTCGATCACCGACGGGGCGGCGTCCACGGCGAACACGAACCGCCGCTGGCCCGATTACCTGGCCGCCCGGCTCGGCGAGTGCACGGCACCCGCCGGGGTGCTGAACGCGGGCATCAGCGGCAACCAGGTCACGGCAGGCGTCGACGGCAACCCGTCGGCCCTGGACCGGCTGGAGCGCGACGTGCTGTCCCAGCCGGGCGCCCGTACGGTGATCGTCGCCGAAGGCGTCAACGACCTCATCCGCGAGACCGCCACCGCCGGCCAACTCATCGACGGCCTCACGGAGATCGCCCGCCGCGCCCACGCCCGCGGTCTCAGGGTCGTCGGCGCCACGATCGTCCCCTACAACGGCTACGGCGACCATTGGAGCGAGGCCAAGGAGGGCGAACGGACCGAGGTCAACGCCTTCGTCCGGGACTCCGGCGGGGTCTTCGACGCGGTCGCCGACTTCGACCGGGCGGTCCGGGACCCGGACGAACCGACCCGGTACGCAGCCGCGTACGACTCCGGCGACCATCTCCACCCGAACGACACCGGGCTGAAGGCGCTCGCCGACGCGGTCGACCTCAACACCCTTGGGGCGGCGGCCGGTTGTACGGCAGCCCGGGTCCGGCTCACCCCGTACCGGCCGGAGCTGCGCCCCGGGCAGGGCACGGACGTGACGGCGACCGTCACCGGCACCGGCGGCTCCGCCGTCACGGACCTGCGCACCCGCCTCGACCTGCCGCCCGGCTGGACCGCGCACCCGCTCGGCCAGGGCCGCCGTACGCTCGGGCCCGGCGAGAGCACGACCGTCACCTGGACCGTCACCCCGCCGGCCGACGCGACCTGGGGCACTCAGCAGATCGGCGTCACCTCGTCGTTCCGCCAGGACGGACGGGTCCGGCACACCACCGACAGCGTGGACGGAACGGTCGTTCCCGTGCCCACGGGGGTGCGGGCACCGTACCTGACCGTCTCCACCGCCCCGGACGCCCAATACGCCCAGAACGGCGACCAGTTCGCCATCTGGGCGGCGGGCCAGGACCTGTCCGGCTGGAAGGACGAGAAGGCGGCGGTCTACCTGCCCGGCGCCGCTTCGGCCTCCGGCAGCGTCACCGCCCGCGTGGTGACCCAGACCGGCAGCGGCCCGTCCGCGAAGGCCGGGATCGCCCTCGCTGCCGACCTCACCGACCCGGCCAAGGGCGGCTACGCCGTCCTGACCATGTCGGCCCAGTACGGCGTGGAGTTCATGACCGACAGCGACGGCGACGGCCGCCTCGACACCTGGGCCGGCGGCGGCGCTTCCTACCACCCCGCCTGGCTGCGGCTGACCCGTGACGGCACCACCTGCATCGCGTACGCGAGCACGGACGGCGCCCACTGGCTGCACATCGGGACCGTTGTCCTCCCCTCCGCGTCCGCCACCGCGTCCGAGGACGCCGGTCTGGTCGCCAGCGCGGTCGACCTCGACTACCCCGGCCAGGTCACCTCGGCCGTCTTCGACGCCTTCACCGTCTCCTGAGTCTCCCAAGTCACCTGAGTCTCCCGTCGAAAGGCAGCAACTCCCATGGCAGTAAGCCGCAGGCAGTTCCTCGGTACGGCCACCGCGCTCGGCGGAGCCGTCCTGCTCGCCCCGCCGGGTGCCGCCCACGCGATCGCCGGCGGCATCCCCGACTACCAGGCCACCAGACAGTCCCTGGACACCCACCCCGTACCGCGCTGGTACAAGGACGCCAAGTTCGGCATCTTCGTCCACTGGGGCGTGTACTCGGTCCCGGCGGGCTCCGCCCGGCAGATGGCCGCGGAGTGGTACCTGTGGTACCAGAGCTACAAGGACAACCAGACGTGGTCCTACCACCGCGACACCTACGGTGCGGACTTCGTCTACGACGACTTCATCCCGCGGTTCACCGCGGAGAACTACGACCCCGACTCCTGGGTGCGTCTCTTCGAGCAGGCCGGCGCCGAGTACTTCGCGCTGACCAGCAAGCACCACGACGGGTTCGCCCTCTTCCCCAGCGCGGTGACGGACCGGCACGCCGGGAAGTACGGGCCGAAGCGGGACCTGGTCGGCGAGCTGATGGCGGCGGCCCGCAGACGCGGCACCGTACGCCCCGGGCTGTACTACTCGCTCGGCGAGTTCTTCAACCCCGCGCTCGGCAGGCCTATGCGCAACTTCTACACCGACCAGGAGATCCCCATGGTCGGGTACAAGGAGGTCGCGGACTACGTCGGCGACTACGAGCTCAAACAGCTCTACGAGATCATCGACCGCTACGACCCCGAGCTGCTGTGGGCGGACGGCCAGTGGTTCCGCAAGACCGACACCACGCCGTGGCGCAGCGAAGAGCCGATGGCCCACTACTACAACAAGGCCAAGAACCGGCCCCGGCCGAAGGGCGTCGTGGTCAACGACCGCTTCGACACGCACTACGACTTCGCGACGTACGAGCAGCGCACGAACCCCACGATGGATCCGCAGAAGTGGGAGTGCTGCATCACCATGGGCTACTCCTGGGGCTACAACAAGTTCGAGACGGACGAGGACTACAAGACCTCGGAGTACCTGATCCACCTGCTCGCGGACGTGGTGAGCAAGAACGGCAACCTGCTGCTGAACATCGGCCCCAAGCCGGACGGCACCATCCCGGCCGTCATGCAGCAGCGGCTGCGGGACATCGGCGCCTGGCTCGACGTCAACGGCCCCGCCGTCTACGGCTCGACGCCCTGGCTGCGGGCCGAGGAGACGGGCAGCCCGCTCGGCATTCGCTACACGGTGACACCGGGCAGGTTCAACGTGATCGTGCTGGGCGCCCCGAGCGGCACCCTGTCGCTGCCCGGCGACATACCCGTCAGTTCCGGGTCGCGGATCCGGCTGCTGGGCAGCCGGGAGCCGGTGCGCTGGACCCGCTCGGACGGAAAAATCCACCTCACCGTCCCGTCGTCGCTGCCCAGCGACATCGCCAACACGTTCACCATCGACTGGGTCCGGTGAGCGCCGTGACGGACACCGCCTTCGACACCCTCGGGCCCACGCTGACCGTCACCACCGAACCCGCCGAGCCGGCCGGCGGTGACACGGTGACGGCGACCGCCGCCCTCACCAACGACTGTCTCTTCCCCCTCAAGGGCGCCGTGCTGTACCTGATCGACCCGGGCGCCGAGACGGCCACCCGGACGATCCCGCTCGGCGGCCTTCGGCCCGGCGCCACCGTCACCCGCCGCTGGCGCACCACCATGCCGTCCGATGTCGCCGGTGACGTGTCGTTCACCGCCCACGCCGTGTTCGACGTCCGCGGGCGCAGCAGCGACTGCGCCCGCGCCGCCAAAACGATCACCGTGCCCTACACACCCAACGGTGTGCGGGACCCGTACCGGACCTTCTCCACCGCCGACGGCAGCCAGTACGGCCAGTTCGGGACCCAGTTGGCGATCTGGGCGGGCGGCCGGGACCTGTCCGGCGGCACCGACGAGAAGGGCGTGATCTACCTTCCGGGCGCCACCTCCACGTCCTGCATGGTCCAGGCGGAGGTGATGAGCCTGACCGGGAGCGACAACCCGGTCGCCAAGTCCGGCATCGCGATCGCCGACGACCTCACCGACCCGGCGAAGGGCGGCTACGCGGTCCTGACCATGTCGGCCCAGTACGGCGTGGAGTTCATGACCGACAGCGACGGCGACGGCCGGCTCGACACCTGGGCGGGCGGCGGCGGTTCCTCCCACCCGTGCTGGCTGCGGCTGGTGCGCTCCGGTACGACCGTCACCGCGTACACCACCGGCAACGGGCTGGCGTGGGACGAGGTCGGCAGCGCCACCGTGCCGTCGGCGGGCGGGACCGGTGACGCCGGCGTCGTCGCGAGCGCCGTCAACACCAACTACCCGGGCACGACGATCCGTTCGGTATTCGACCACTTCACCGTGGAGGCGTCATGACGTACCGGGCCGACGAGGACTTCCTCAACCCGCCCGTGTCGCTGACCGTGTCGCCCGACTCCCCCGCCGCTGGGTCCGCGGTGACACTCACCTCGACATTCACCAACAGCACGGCGATCACACTGCGCGGCACTGTGCTGTACCTGGCCGCGGGCGGCTCGGCACGTGCGATCCCCCTCGGTGACCTGAGGTCCGGCGCGTCCGTGACCCGTCGCTTCCGGACGACGCTGGCCGCCGACGCCGAGGGCGAGGTCCCGTTCCTCGCGCACGCCCTGTTCGACGTGCACCGGTCGGGCAGCGACTGCGTCCGCGCCTCGTCCTCCGCGCTCCTGCCCTACCGGTCGCTGCCCGGCGCCTTCGACAACGCGGGCATCGCCTCCGACGACGCCCTGACGGTCGCGAACATCGACGGCTCGGCATCCAGCCTGTCCGCCCAGGCGCTCGCGTCGGCCGGGCTGACCCCGGGCGCCGTGGTGACGTACGACGGAGTGGACTTCACCTGGCCGGGCACCGCGCCCGGCAACCACGACAACGTGGTCTGCTCCGGCCAGACGGTGCTGCTGTCCGGCTCCGGCTCCCGGCTGGCCTTCCTCGGCACCAGCACCTGGGGCCTGGGCGCGGGGGACGGCACGGTGGTCTACGCCGACGGGACCCGGCAGACGTTCTCCGTCTCCGTCCCCGACTGGTACGGGGCGAACCCGGCGGCGGCCGTGGTGCTGCCGTACCGGCACATCGCCACGGGCCGGGACGACAACCCGGTCAGTCTCTTCACCTTCGGGGTCGACCTCCAGGACAAGGAGCTGGCCTCCCTGGTGCTGCCGCGGGTCAGTGACGGCCTGGTGTCGGGAGTACCCGCCCTGCATGTGTTCGCCATGACGGTCGTATGACCGCGCGTCAGGAAGGACGCAGATGAACGACACCGATCAAGGCGTCACCCGCAGACGGGTGCTCACCGGCGCCGTCGCGCTGGGCGGCGCGGCCTGGCTCACCCGCACGCCGACGGCCCACGCCGCGGGCACTCTGTTCGACACCGCGCCCGCGGCCGCCGCGCTGCGGCGGCTGGTACCCGGGCACCACGGGCAGGTCACCCTGCGGGCGGTCGGCCCCGCGGGCGGCCCCGACCGGTACCGGGTCACCGGCCGGGCGGGGCGGATCACCGTCGACGGCACCAGCCCGGCGGTGCTGCTGACCGGCTTCCACACCTATCTGCGCACCGTCGCGTCCGCCTCCGTCTCCTGGAACGGCGAGCAACTGGACCTCCCCCGGCTGCTACCCGCGCCCCCCGGGGAGATCAGCGGCGCCGCGAACGTTCCGCACCGCTTCGCCTTCAACGACACCAACGAGGGCTACACGGGCCCGTACCGGACCTGGGACGCGTGGGAGCGGGAACTCGACGTGCTCGCCGTGCACGGCGTCAACGCGGTGCTGGTCTACATCGGCGGCGACGCGGTCTACTACGACACGTTCCGGCAGTTCGGCTACACGGACGCCGCGCTGCGGTCCTGGATCCCAGCGCCCGCCCACCAGCCCTGGTGGCTGCTCCAGAACATGTCGGGCTTCGGCGGTCCGGTGTCCCGGCGGCTCATCGAGCAGCGCGCCGACCTCGCCCGGAAGATCGTCGACCGGGTGCGCGAACTCGGCATGACACCGGTGCTGCCCGGCTACTTCGGCACCGTCCCCGACGACTTCCCAGCCGCGTACGGCGGCGACGCGGCGGTCGTCGCCCAGGGCACCTGGGGTGCCTTCAAGCGCCCGGACTGGCTCGACCCCCGCACGGACGCCTTTGCCAAGGTGGCGGCAGCCTTCTACCGCAACCAGTCACGGCGGTTCGGCGACAGCGGCATGTACAAGATGGACCTGCTGCACGAGGGCGGCAACGCCGGTGACGTGCCGGTCGGAGAAGCAGCCAGGTCCGTCGAGGCGGCCCTGCGCACGGCGCACCCGGGCGCGATCTGGGCGATCCTGGGCTGGCAGACCAACCCGTCCGCCGAACTGCTGAAGGGCGTCGACCGAAGCGGCATGTTCATCGTCGACGGCCTGTCGGACCGCTACACCACCGTCACCGACCGCGAGAGCGACTGGGGCGGGACGCCGTACGCGTTCGGCAGCATCTGGAACTTCGGCGGGCACACCCCCATCGGCGCCAACGCCCCCGACTGGGTGGACCTGTACCCGGAATGGCGCGACAAGGAGGGCAGCGCGCTCGCCGGGATCGCGGCGATGCCCGAGGGTGCCGACAACAACGCGCCCGCGCTGGCGCTCCTCACCGATCTGGCGTGGACGCCCGGCGGCATCGACCTGGACGAGTGGTTCACCGCGTACGCCGTCTCCCGGTACGGCGCCGCTGACCCGCACGCCGTGGCGGCCTGGCGGACGATCCGTGACACCGCGTACGGCATGAGCCGCGCCGACGCCTGGAGCGAGGCCCCCGACGGGCTGTTCGGCGCCCGGCCGAGCCTGGGCGCCGACAAGGCCGCCGCCTGGGGGCCGTCGGCCGACCGCTACGACACCACGGTCTTCGACACCGCGCTCACCGAACTGCTGCGCGTCGCACCCGCGTTGCGCGGCAGCTCGGCCTACCGCTTCGACCTGGCGGACGTCGCCCGGCAGGTGCTGTCCAACCGCAGCAGGGTGCTGCTGCCGCTGATCAAGGCGGCGTACGAGGCCGGCGACCGCCGTCGCTTCGACCAGCTGGGTGACGTGTGGCTGGACTGGATGCGGCTGATGGACAGGGTGGTGGGCACCAGCGGGCAGCGACTGCTGGGACGCTGGCTGGCCGACGCGCGCTCCTGGGGAGCGACGAAAGAGGAGAAGGACCGCCTGGAGTACGACGCCCGGTCGATCATCACCACCTGGGCCGGGCGGCCGAGCAGCGACGAGGGCCTGCACGACTACGCCAACCGCGAGTGGTCGGGGCTGGTCGGCGGACTGTACCTGACCCGCTGGCGGACGTACTTCGCCACGCTGTCGCAGGCGTTGAAGGAGGGGCGGGATCCGGAGAACGTCGACTGGTTCCAGTTGGAGGACGACTGGGCGCACGACCACACCGCGTACCCGGTGACCCCGCGCGGCGACGTGTATGCGCTCGCCCGGCTGGTCCGGGACACCCTGGCCGCCGATCCGAACCAGGTCGCGCTCACCGCGTCCGCCGACCGGGGTGCGGTGGCGGACGGGCGGCCGGTCGCCGTCACCGTGACGTTCACCAACCGCAACGGCTTCGCCGCCGCCACGGACGTGACGCTGTCGGTCGACGCGCCGGACGGCATGACGGCGCGGCCGACCGGCGCGGTGACCGCGGCGTCGGTCGCCCCGGGCGAGTCGTTCTCGGCGGACTTCACCGTGAGCCTGACCGGGACGGCCGCCGGAGACCTGGTGTCCCGGGTGCCGGCGACGGCGGCGTACCGGACGGGCGGCACCGCGGGTTCCGCGGTGGCGGTCATGCGACTGCTGGCGGCCACCGGGGTCCGGGAGCCGTACCGTACGGCCTCCTTCAACGACGCGGTGTTCGGCGAGTCGGCGGCAGGCGCGCTGGGCATCGAGGGCGCGGGGGCCGACCTGTGGGGCGCCACCAACGAGTTCGGCACGGTCTACCGAGCGGGGGCCTTCACCGACGGGTCGGTTGCGACGGTGACGGTCACCTCCCAGGAGGGCGGCGGCGGCTGGGCCCGCGCGGGGATGGTCGTCCGCGACGATCTGTCGGCGAACGGCACAGCCGGGTACGTCAACCTGGCGGTGACACCGTCCAACGGCTGCGCGCTGTCCTGGGACTCGGACGGCAACGGCACGTTCGACTCGATCGCGCTGTCCGGGTCGTTCACCGCGCCGGTGCGGCTGCGACTGACCCGGTCGGGCGGCTCTTACACCGGTGAGTGCAGCACGGACGGCGTGACCTGGACGACGGTCGGCACCGCCGTCCCGGGCGGGCCGGCGGGCAGCCAGGACGTGGGCGTCTTCATGACGGCGGCGAACGGCTGGACCGGCGCGCGGGGCCTGGCCTCGTTCGAGGGGTTCACGGTCGGCTGACGGTTCCGGCGCCCGGCAGCGGAATTGCCTCCCGACGGGGAGAGGCGGTCCCTGTACCGGGCGTTCTCCCGTCGCCGACGAGGCCTCTGCCGAAGCCCCTTCACAGCCCGTGCCGGTCAAGGATGGTCATCAGCTTGCGCCTGCGCTTCAGTTCCGCCCGCAGGCCGGCGAGATACCCAGGGAACGCATCCTCGGTCCTCAGCGCGCGATAGCAGTCACGGGCCGCCCGGAGCAATTTCCTCAGGTCACAGGCCTGCACTGGTGGGGCGGGTGGGACTCGAACCCACGGCCGACGGATTATGAGTCCGCTGCTCTAACCGGCTGAGCTACCGCCCCATAGCGGCGTGTCGCGTACAAGTGTGCGCGCCGTCTGCCGCAGCATAGCCGCTCATACGATCTCCTGCTTCGGCTGGTCGGCGATCTGCGACGTTCCCGACCTTGAGGACATCGCCGCTGGCCCGGCGGTTCCCGCGGGCATGAAAAAGGACCCCGCAAGGGGTCCTCGTTCAGCATGCTCCCCCGACTGGACTCGAACCAGTAACCTGCCGGTTAACAGCCGGCTGCTCTGCCAATTGAGCTACGGAGGACCGAGCTCCCCCGACTGGACTCGAACCAGTAACCTGCCGGTTAACAGCCGGCTGCTCTGCCAATTGAGCTACGGAGGAATGCCTCGTTGCATCGAACGTACCGTCCTGGGTATCCGCCAGGGGGCGCCCGCTCGCTGCGACACATACATTAGCGCAAGCAGGGGGGTGCTCCGCCAATCGGTACTTCCCCCCACGTCGGAAGGGTGGCCGCCATGCGCTACAAGCTCACGTTCGTCGTCGGGCTCGCTCTCGGTTACGTGCTCGGTACGCGGGCCGGACGCGAGCGCTACGAACAGCTGAAGAAGTCGGCCCGCCAGGTCGCTCAGAACCCGGCCGTCCGCAACACCGCCGAGACCGCCGCCCAGCAGGGCCGCGTCTACGCCGGCCGGGCCTTCCACTCGGTGAGCGAGAAGGTCGGCGACCACATGCCCGACTCGGTCACGGCCCGCGTCCGCTCCCTGCGCGACCGCCACCCGAACGGCGCAGCCGCGGACGACTGGGGCACCGGCACCACCTGACAGCGCTTTCCGGCGCCGGCCGGGCTTCCCCACCCAAGGGGCGCGGGGAGCTGCGCGACCAGCCCCGACGCACCCGCACCCGCAGATCCACGCGAACCCCTACGGCGCCCACGGCCGAACCACAGCGGCGCGTGCGGCAGAATTTCGGGCATGGGGATAGTCGCCGGGTTGGACAGCTCACCGGATTTCACGCGCATCGTGGTCTGCGACACGGACACGGGCGCGGTGCTCCGCCAGGGATACGCACCGCACCCGGTCGACACGCCGGAGGGTGCGGCACGCCCCAGCGACGTCGACCCGCAGGCCTGGCTGCTCTCCCTCGGCGAGGCAGCCGGCGGCGGGCTCCTGGAGGGCGTGCAGGCCATCGGCGTCTCCGCGCAGCAGAACGCGCTGGTCCCGCTGGACGCGCAGGGCAACACCGTCCGCCCGGCGATGGTCGGCGGCGACAAGCGCGCCCAGGTCGCGGCCGCCGATCTCGTCGACGCGCTGGGCGGCCGGGAGGCCTGGGCGCAGGCGGTGGGCACCCTGCCGCAGGCCGCGCACCCGGTCACCAAGCTGCGCTGGCTGGCGAGGACCGAGCCGGAGAACGCGCGGCGCACCGCCATCCTGCTGCAGGCCCACGACTGGCTGGTGTGGCAGCTGCTCGGGCGGCCGGTGCGGCGGACCACGGATCGCGGCGGGGCCTCCGGGACCGGGTACTGGTCGGCGGCCACCGGCGGCTACCGGCCCGACCTCGTCGAACTCGCCCTGGGCCACCAGACGATGCTGCCCGAGGTGATCGGGCCGTCCGACGCGGCCGGTACGACGCCGGAAGGACTGCTGATCTCCGCGGGCACCGGCGAGACCATGGCCGCCGCCTTCGGGCTGGGGCTCGGCTTCGGGGACGCCGTGGTGTCGCTCGGCGCCTCGGGATCGGTGATGGCGGTGCATCCGGAGGCACTCGCCGACACCTCCGGCATGATCACCTCGCTCGCCGACGCCACCGGAATGCACCTGCCGGTCGTCACCACCCTCAACGCCGTACGGGCCCTGCGCGGCACCGCCGAGCTGCTCGGGCTGTCCGACCTGGAGGCCCTGTCCGACCTGGCGATGAAGTCGACGCCGGGGGCGCACGGGCTGGTCATGCTTCCGTACCTGGAGGGCGAGCGGACGCCGAACCTGCCGCACACCGCCGGGACGCTGGCCGGGCTGCGCCGGGAGTCGATGCGGGCCGAGCATCTGGCGCGGGCCTCCTTCGAGGGCATGCTGTGCGGGCTGGCCGACGCCCTGGACGTGCTGCGCGGCCGGGGTGTCGAGGTGCGGCGGATCTTCCTGCTGGGACAGGCCGCCGAGCTGCCGGCGGTGCAGGCGGCGGCGCCGATGCTGTTCGGCGCGCAGGTCGTCGTACCGCAGCCGGCGGACTACGCGGCCATCGGGGCCGCGCGGCAGGCGGCCTGGGCGCTCGGGGTCTCGCAGGGGACGCTGGACCCGCGCACCCCGCCGGTGTGGCAGGGCGCGGCGGCGCAGGTGCTGGAGCCCGGGGACGAGCTGGCGGTCGGGCAGGCGGTGCGGCAGCAGTTCGTCTCGGTGCGGGAGCAGACCCATCCGGGGGCGTTCCGGGGGTGACCGCCGCGAAACGGACGCTCCCGTCGGTGGCCGCACGTCCGCTGTCGGGTTAATCGGTTGAGGTAACGCGGGTGGAGTGTCGGACGATAGGGGCCTAGGGCAAGCGACCCCCGCCTTCCGGGCAAGCGAACCCGCCCCCACCGCCGACTCCGAGAGACCAGCGTGCTCATACGACTTCTGCGGACCTATCTCAGGCCCTACCGGAAACCCATCGCCATCCTGGTGCTGCTGCAGTTCCTGCAGACCTGCGCCACCCTCTACCTGCCCACGCTCAACGCGCACATCATCGACAACGGCGTCGTGAAGGGTGACACGGACTACATCCTGACGTTCGGCGCGCTGATGATCGGCATCTCGCTCGCCCAGGTGGTGTGCAACGTCGGCGCCGTCTACTACGGGGCCAGGACCGCGTCCGCGCTCGGCCGGGACGTGCGGGCCGCGGTCTTCGACCGGGTGCAGTCCTTCTCCGCACGTGAGGTAGGTCACTTCGGAGCGCCCTCGCTCATCACCCGTACGACCAACGACGTACAGCAGGTCCAGATGCTGGTCCTGATGGCGTTCACGCTGATGGCGTCGGCGCCCATCATGTGTGTCGGCGGCATCGTGCTCGCCCTCGGCCTGGACGTTCCGCTGTCCGGGGTGCTGGTCGCCGTCGTACCCGTGCTCGGCATCTCGGTGACCCTGATCGTGCGGCGGCTGCGCCCGCTCTTCCGCGCCATGCAGGTGCGGCTCGACACGGTGAACCGGGTGCTGCGCGAGCAGATCACCGGCAACCGGGTGATCCGCGCGTTCGTCCGCGACGAGTACGAGCAGGGCCGGTTCGGGAAGGCCAACAAGGACCTGACCGAGATGCAGCTGGCCACCGGCAACATGCTCGCGCTGATGTTCCCGATCGTCATGACGACGGTGAACGTGTCCTCGATCGCGGTGGTCTGGTTCGGCGCGCACCGCATCGACAGCGGCGGCATGGCGATCGGTGACCTGACGGCGTTCCTCGCCTACCTCATGCAGATCGTGATGTCCGTGATGATGGCCACCTTCATGTTCATGATGGTGCCGCGCGCGGAGGTCTGCGCCGAGCGCATCGAGGAGGTCCTGGACACCGAGTCCAGCGTCGTCCCGCCGCTCGCGCCGGTCACCGAGCTGCGCCGGCACGGCCACCTGGAGATCCGGGCCGCCGGGTTCTGCTATCCGGGTGCGGAGGAGCCGGTGCTCAAGTCCGTCGACCTGGTGGCCCGGCCCGGTGAGGTGACCGCCGTCATCGGCTCCACCGGCAGCGGCAAGTCCACCCTGCTCGGCCTGGTGGCGCGCCTCTTCGATGCCACGGACGGCGCTGTCCTCGTGGACGGGGAGGACGTCTCGGGTCTCGACCCGCAGCTGCTCGCCAAGACCGTCGGCCTGGTCCCGCAGAAGCCGTACCTGTTCGCCGGCACCGTGGCGACCAATCTGCGCTACGGCAACCCGGACGCCACCGACGAGGAACTGTGGCACGCGCTGGAGGTGGCGCAGGCCAAGGGCTTCGTGGAGAAGCTGGAGGGCGGGCTGAACGCGCCCATCGCCCAGGGCGGTACGAACGTCTCCGGCGGCCAGCGCCAGCGCCTCGCCATCGCCCGCACCCTCGTGCAGCGCCCGGAGATCTACCTCTTCGACGACTCCTTCTCCGCCCTCGACTACGCGACCGACGCCGCCCTGCGCGCCGCGCTCGCCGAGGAGACGGCCGAGGCGACCGTCGTCATCGTCGCCCAGCGGGTGGCGACCATCAGGGACGCCGACCGGATCGTCGTGCTCGACGAGGGACGCGTCGTGGGCACCGGCCGCCACCACGAACTCATGGCCGGCAACGACACCTACCGGGAGATCGTGCTCTCCCAGCTGACGGAAGCGGAGGCTGCCTGATGGCCGGGCCCATGGGACGCATGATGGCCGGGGGCGGCCCCGACCAGCGCTCGATGGACTTCAAGAACTCGGGCAAACGGCTGCTCGCCCGGTTCAAACCCGAACAGTTCACGATCTACGCGCTGTTGTTCTGCGTGGTCGCGAGCGTCACCCTGAACGTGATCGGCCCCAAGATCCTCGGCCGGGCCACCGACCTGGTCTTCGCCGGGGTCATCGGCAAGCAGATGCCCGCCGGGATCACCAAGGACCAGGTGCTGGCGGGCATGCGCGAGCGCGGCCAGAGCACCGTCGCCGACATGCTCAAGGGCACCGACTTCACGCCGGGCAAGGGCATCGACTTCGGTCAGGTCGGCGACGTCCTGCTCTTCGCCCTCTGTACGTACCTGGTGGCCGGCCTGCTGATGGCGGTGGCGACCCGGCTCGTCAACCGGTCCGTCAACCGCACGATGTACCGGCTGCGCGAGGACGTCCAGGCGAAGCTGTCCCGGCTGCCGCTGTCGTACTTCGACAAGCGGCAGCGCGGCGAGGTGCTCTCCCGCGCCACCAACGACATCGACAACATCGGGCAGACCCTCCAGCAGTCGATGGGCCAGCTCATCAACTCGCTGCTCACCATCATCGGCGTGCTCGCCGTGATGTTCTGGGTGTCCTGGCTCCTGGCGCTGGTGGCCCTGGTCACCGTGCCGCTGTCCTTCCTGGTCGCCACCCGTATCGGCAAGCGCTCGCAGCCGCACTTCGTGCAGCAGTGGCGCTCCACCGGCAAGCTGAACGCCCACGTCGAGGAGATGTACACCGGGCACACCCTGGTGAAGGTGTTCGGCCGGCAGGAGGAGTCGGCGCAGCAGTTCGCCGAGCAGAACGAGGCGCTGTACGAGGCCGGGTTCAGGGCGCAGTTCAACAGCGGCGTCATGCAGCCGCTGATGATGTTCGTGTCGAACCTGAACTACGTGCTGGTGGCCGTGGTCGGCGGTCTGCGGGTCGCCTCGGGCGCGCTCTCCATCGGTGACGTCCAGGCCTTCATCCAGTACTCCCGGCAGTTCTCGATGCCGCTGACCCAGGTCGCCTCCATGGCCAACCTGGTGCAGTCCGGGGTCGCCTCCGCCGAGCGGATCTTCGAACTCCTCGACGCGGAGGAGCAGGAGGCCGACCCGGTCCCCGGCGAGCGTCCCGCCGAACTGCGCGGCCGGGTCGCCCTGGAGCACGTCTCCTTCCGCTACGACCCGGAGAAGCCGCTCATCGAGGACCTGTCCCTGACGGTGGAACCGGGCCACACGGTCGCGATCGTCGGCCCGACCGGCGCCGGCAAGACCACGCTGGTCAACCTCCTCATGCGGTTCTACGACGTCTCCGGCGGCCGGATCACCCTCGACGGCGTCGACATCACCCGCATGTCCCGGGACGAACTGCGCGCCGGCATCGGCATGGTGCTCCAGGACACCTGGCTGTTCGGCGGCTCGATCGCGGAGAACATCGCGTACGGCGCGGCCCGCGAGGTCACCCGGGGCGAGATCGAGGAGGCGGCGCGGGCGGCCCACGCGGACCGGTTCGTCCGGACCCTGCCCGACGGCTACGACACCGTGATCGACGACGAGGGCACGGGCGTCAGCGCCGGTGAGAAGCAGCTCATCACCATCGCGCGCGCGTTCCTGTCCGACCCGACGATCCTCGTCCTCGACGAGGCGACGTCGTCCGTCGACACCCGTACGGAGGTCCTGATCCAGAAGGCGATGGCCAAGCTGGCGGACGGGCGCACGTCGTTCGTCATCGCCCACCGGCTCTCCACGATCCGGGACGCGGACACCATCCTGGTGATGGAGAACGGGTCCATCGTGGAACAGGGCGCGCACGCGGACCTGCTGGCGGCGGACGGGGCGTACGCCCGCCTGTACAAGGCGCAGTTCGCGCAGGCGGTGGCCGAGGTGGACTGAGTCGGCGCCGGCCGCTGGGGCCGGGCACGGGTGGGGACGCTCACCGGCGCTTGCCGGGTGCCTCCCGCGCCCACCCGT